>NZ_AWFE01000082.1:0-19854 GCF_003263315.1 Hyphomonas sp. GM-8P | reverse complement strand
GTCGTGAGTTCGAATCTCGCCGGGATCGCCAAAAAGACCCTAAAAACAGGGTATTACAAGAGTACGAAAGTTAGCTCTTGCTCACAAATGGCTCCGTGGTAACTATATGGTAACCGGAGGCTAAAAAACCGTGGGGAAACTTCGCCTTACCGATACCTGGCTTTCGGCTGTGACCGACCCCGGAGAGTATTCCGATACGATCGAATCCTGCCTGAAAGTGAGGGTCGCCAGGACCGGCGCGAAGACATTTTCAGCGGTGCGAAAGCTGGGCGGCAAGACAGTCCGGGTCCGTATAGGCGCCTATCCGGAAATTGGTTTGCGAGAGGCGAGAGCCCGGGCAGGGGAGTTCCGGAAGAAGCGCGCGCTTGCGCCAACTCCAGCTGCGCGAACGGAGGAACTGGCCGATGCGGTTTCTGCCTCTGCGGCCAATTTCTTCGAGGACTATGTTGCCGACATGAAGAGCCGAGGTGTCGCCTCGGCGGGGCGCGTGCGAGGCGTCCTGATCGATGGCAAATACGCCTTGCTTCCGTTTCTCTTGGCGCGCCATGGAGGCATGCCGCGCGCCGGAGATGTGACCATCCAGGATCTGCAGGCCTGGATGGCAGAAAGCTATGCCCGCAGCCCTAGGTTCGCGGCGCATCTTCGCTCCTACATCGTCACGGCATGGAAATGGGCTGTGAAAAACCGCTACGACTTTCGCGGAAGCGCCAGAGACTATGGCATTGCTTCCAATATTGCCGAGCAGTTGCCGACAGTTCCGCGTGGCAAACCCGGCGACCGTTTCCTCTCGAACGACGAGCTCAGGACGCTCTGGCAGGCGCTGGATGAGAACCATCCGACGCATCGCGTTCTGAAACTGATGATCGCCATGGGTGGGCTTCGGGTGACGGAGGTCGCAACGAGCTTGGCCAACAATTGGCGTGATGGATGGCTGGTCCTGCCGGAGACCAAGAACGGCAAATCGCACCAGTTACCTATCACCTCAACAGCGGCCCCTTTAGTCGAACGATGCTTGGAGCGCGCCCATCCGCGTTCGCCGTACCTCATGTCCAATCCTCGGAACCCGGACGAACCGCTAACCATTGCTGCGATCTCACGGGCGGCCAAGCGGCTGAACAAAAAGCTCGGGTTTCCGGAGTGGAATCCGCGCGACCTGCGTCGAACGATGAAGACCCACCTTATCGACGCCGGGATCGATGAGCGCTGGCTGGATGTCTGGCACAATCATGGGCAATCGGCGAGCGTAGCTCGCAAGCACTATATCCGGGCGGAGTATGCAGACCTGAAGAAGGATGTGGCAGAGGCGATTGATAGCTGGTTGGCGCCCGTTTTGTCAGGTCATTGCCAATCTCTGGTGCCGTTGGATTGGGAAAAAGAGCCAACCAACTTGCTATCACTTACAGCTATTGCGGATCCGAAAATGAGATGACTAGGCCAAACGGTCCAGTTCTTCGCCAATGTATTCTAGCGTTCGCCCCAACCAAGCTTTGAGTTCAATTATTGAGCTTGGCGCATGCGCGTGTTGGCCTTGGTCACCGATCCTCCACCATGCCGCAGCGCTAGCGAAGTGCATGCGGCTCAATCGGGTTGCGCACTCAAGCTCATCCAACTGAGAGAGATTGGCTTGATTGGGCTCAAACTCCAAGACAGCCTCTTCAGTTTCATCGCTGCGCAATGCTTCCCGGAGATCATCAACATCAACAACTTGATGATTGGAAAAGAAGCTTTCAATAGCGTCGAACTGCCAATGCGGATGCCCAGCACCGGGGGCCTGAAATGATGGGGAAGTGCCAGACCAATTCGTGAATCCCGACCATTCAGCGCGAAAGATCTGAGGTTTGTTCAACGCACCAATTTGCCCAAAATGAACCGTGAGACTCATGGCTCGGAATGAAAATCTGTTAGTTGCCCCCGCAGATGCTTCGGCCCCCCATTCCTCGCGATATCCAAACCAAGCGCTCAGATTGTCAGTTATGTTTTTGGACCTCGCGACAAACGCTTTCGGACCGCGCTGACGTTCAACCATCTCACAGTCAGAGCCGACTAGCCCAGCCGCAACGGGCATCACCCCCCAATTCACCTCCAATTTTGTATTTGCGGTGGTGTGTTCAATCAGAAGTGCTTGAACATTCTGAAAGTGCTGGCCTAGTTGTGCTTGGGAGACAATCAGTTTGTCAGGCATGGCCTAGCTCAAACTTCCGAGTACGCCGCCGTAGAGCTCGTTGGCCAACTGATCGACCGGCTGCTGCCATCTTGGTACCCCGATGTTGGGGGCGGTTCCAAGCTCAGCAAGTCGAAGAACAAGTGATCCAAACTTCCTATCGACCAGCAAAGACGGGAAATGCGGAATAGGAATCAGATTCACATACCGAGGGCTGAGATTGTATTGGCCGCCTGCTACTTGTGGAGAATGGAGATCGAGCAGTTTGAGAAAGGTACTAGAATTTAGCAAAGCCACATACGCCGCGAGCATTGTTGTCAAAGGGACGTCGCTGATGTCATCGTCGGACTGAACAGGCAGACCATCAGCAAGCCAAGCATAACCTTGGACGATTGCGTATTTCGCCTCGAAGTCAGGGGCAAATCCGCCGGCGGCACCAAAATACTTTGAAACAATTCTAGGCGCACTAGTTGCTGCCCAGCTATGTCGATCTCTGGTTAGCCCCCACCAATCAACTCTTCCACTCGCGGTGTGGCTGGAGCGGTGCTCAAGGCGCTCTCGGTTAGGGTCGAGCCATTTACTTGAGTAATGAGGAAGTGCTTTTCTCAGCTCTTCTTCGCTCTCCAGCGTCAAGCCATCCGCATCATACGGGTAGAATACAAATGAACTCTCATTGATCTTTCCGGCGGAAATCGAGTCATTCATGACGGCCGGACGGAACCAAATTTGTTCCCTCTTGGGTAAGTTCTCGAATTCGCTGCGAGCAAGGACAAATGCTGAATTATGCCCCGTAAGAATGCCCTGCCTGACAGTAAAAATGTCATTGACCCTGCACAATCCTACTGTTGAGTTGAGGCTCGCTAGGGCCTCCCTGGACTTCGGTGGAATAAGTCTCCAGGTTGGTTGGTTGAGCAGGGTTTCTCTGGGTGTCTGGAACAATTGGTAATCGCGATCGAAGGCGGCTACATGCTGAGCATTTGCCGACTTGCGCAGCTGGCGCAACGCCAGAGATGTTGCGTCAGAACTGTTTGACGCGACTAAAAACTTGGTTGAACTCGCCCGTTGGTTCCCTGAGACGGGCTTCTTTAGAACCATCGTGGCCACTTGAACCAAGGCGTGAGAAAACAGGCCGTAGTCGCCTAGTGAAGAGAGAAACGCAATGTCGGTTTCGGAAGTTATTTTGTGCCGCCAAGCTTCCGCAGACTGAAGGTTCAGCAAACTGTTGGGCATAAGTGTTCCCAATACACCGCCCGGAGAGAGTCCAGCAATTGCTGAGCTTATGAATGCCATGCTCAGATCGCCGCGCCCACTCACTTGATAGCCAAGCGCAGCGTGCATTTGTTCCTTTTGTTCCGCGGTCATCGTCGGCCATGCAACAAAGGGCGGATTCATTAGCACGACGTCAGCGGTCGGCATTTTCGAGCTCAGAGAATCGCCGACATTTAAGTCAATCGACAATCCGCCTTCGGGCGCCCAATCTCTTTCGGCAAGTGTAAGCACAAACTCCGCCATCGAGACTGCGGAGGGGGAAATATCACGCCCAATTAGTCTAAGATTGCCGCTGAACCCCATGCGTTCTAATGTACGCAGACTTTCGTGTAGAAACGCTCCGGAACCGCATGCGGGATCTAATATGGTCAACGTGCGTCGCTCACGAATATCGCTTACCTGACGAAAGACCTCTTCTGTCAGACTGCGTGCTAGTGTGGGAGGAGTAAAGTGAGATCCTCCTCTGGAAACGCTCTTGGCCTCGGCGGCTCCCACATGGCCAAAAAGGTCGGGGCTTGGAAATCGCAACAGCTCAAAATGGGCTTCTTGGAAAATGGCACTGCCCGCGTGACGAAATGCGAGTGTCGGAATTAGCGTCAAGTCTGCTCGAATATCTTCGGTATCAAGAAGAAATTCTACGAGGAATTCACGAGCTGATTCCGGAATACGCTCTAGTAGACTGCGCTCTTGATTGAATTTGGTCGTGAGCGCGCCAGCGATTTCCGGTTTGGTGGACTGCGCCCTCTCGAGCGCAAGTGCCAACAGACCAATGAAGGCCTTCGTTGAATCTTCGTCCGGCAATTGGCTGTCTGCTACGAGAGACCGCATCCGCCGATACGCATCTACAAAGTGGCTCGTTACGTTTCTGTTGGAGCGAATACGATCCGCAGCAAGAAAGTTGAAAAACTCGTGATGCTTTTCTTCAACACTGCGTCTGCTAAAGACTTCCGGTTTGTAAGCGTCCCAGCGAACTACACCAACTTCCGTATCGGTCATTGTCACATGGTGAGCAACGTCGGAAGACCACGCCCAATTTACCGGTAAGCGTTGCTTCCAGAGCCGCTCATCCGTCATCGAGAGCGCAAATGTACCCGAATTCCCGTCAAGCAGAATGACATGCTCTCCATCCTGCTCAGTGTCGCTTGCGGCAAACATTGGAGTGAGTGCCAACCCAAAATCGGCGGCCCAACGTTCTGCGATCACATTTAACGTCATCTGCGAGTATCCGAAACCTTTTGAGCTTTCTTACGGGCAGGCTTCCAGCAGGGAAGCTTCATTTCGGAGCTACACTAGTTTTCCTGACCGAAGAAATTGTTAACCCTAAGATTAGAATGGTCCTGTTTTTAAAAGAATATTCCAATCGAATGCACCGCTGAGCTCGCCTCTCCCCGGCAATTCTGGATATTACTGATTCTTGCCTGACAGCCGGGGCACCTGATGCATCTTTGGTCGAGCTTAGGCGTCGGCTCATTTCATCAGCTAGTTGCCCGCACCTTGCGCCCAATCTGCAATTTCCAACTTTCACCCTGCCCGGTCCGCCATTTCTTTCCAGGCATTAGCATTTTCACGTCCTGAGTTTTTACAGGCGTTTTTACCGTGGACAGTCACACAAGGCGTTCCTGCTAGTATCCCATCCGTTCGAGTAACTCTTCAGCCCCTGCGTTCATGTCGCGTTCCATGTCGTTCCGAAGGAGCGAATAGACGACAGGAAATACAAGAGGGTTCGCGCGACGACGGAGGTAGATTGCGTCCTGGAACTCTCTCGATTTTGCTTCAAGGTCCGAAACAACCACCGGACCGCTTTTCACAGACTTCATAAGCGCGTCTGCCGATGCGCGTAGTGCTTGTTGTGAGGCTGCCGTGTCACGATGCCGAAAGTGCTCTCGAATCGACCATATGAGTAGTGGTGTCAGTGGAACTGCAATTGCCAACACAAGTTCGGAAAACAAGAGGTTGGCTCCAAGGCCGACTGCAAAAAAAACCGCGACAATTAGCAATGGAATTACGACAACCCAATCCGAATAGCGCCGTCGAAGTTCTGCGTCGTACCAGAGATTGGTTCTTTGGCACGCCAGACGCGCTATGTGAATCGGAGCCCGTCCGACGGAAACTGGATACCAATTCATGAGCTTTCCCACTGCGTTGGCGGAACTCGAGAATTTTGAAGCCGCAAACGACACGCTTTCTGGCGTTGGCTCTTCGCCAGCGACAAATTCGTTCCATTCGAGTTCCAACACATAGCAATCGAACAATTCCGACAGCTTCGCTGCTTGACGAATGAACTTCGACATCCACCTATCGATGAACGCTATGTCGAGAATAAGAACAAGCAACGCCAACGAAGCGAGATACGGGCGGGTACAAGGATATATCAGCGCAGAAATTGACGCGGTGATCGGAACAAGCACACCTGCAATCAACTGCAAAATCTGAAGAGTGGTGGCCCATGCATAAGTCTGTTGCCGCGCCTTCAACATGCCAATCCCTTTTGAGGAGTTTTGCTTTGCGACTACCTCATTCATTTCGCTTTCATGCCTTTCAAAAGCCAGAGTAAATTGGAAACGCGCCATTATACAGAACGCCATAGCGTTCAAATGCGTTCCTAGTTTGGTCTTTTAGTTGGTATGCGGAGGCTTGTTCTGCACGGGTTGCGGCCAAACGCACCGCGTCAATTGCCGAGCTTAGTTGTGCATTTGTGTTTGCTGCGTACAAATACCGACCGTCACTTGGAAATCTCGGGTCGATAATGGCGCCAAGGCTGCTGTCTGCTAGGGCACGAAAGATGCGGGCCAAATCGATGTGATTTACGATGGTTTCTTCGCTATGAGCGTATTTCGCAACGAACATTTCCAGATAGAATGAGCTGACTGGAACGGATCGAAAATACTTCCAAGCCTTCACAAAGCGGATAAGTGGCTTGAGTTCGCCAACCATTTTTTTGTCCCGATTGGTCACGTAAGCATTGTGGGACTCGGGAGCGCTGAACATCCAACTTCCGTTGCCGTCCGGCATGTCGAATTTTCTGAAGTCGAGAAGAGTTTGGCCTGTATAGTCAACGGGGACCAATTCTGTTGCCTCCGCGCCGTCCAGACCAAATGGAAGTCGCACGGCGGGGCCGTTCACTCGGATGCCGCTAGTTGTCGAAAATCGCGCTCTCATTGCACTTGCGACTGAGGCTAGGGTGGAAGACGAGTCATTCGACAATTTGTCTCTTGGTATTACGCAAAAATAATCGACGTCGCTGAAACCGCTGATATTGGTTCCGTTTCCAAAGGAGCCGGTTCGAAACATGGTCGTCATGCCGAACTTGGCGATCATCGCCGCTTCAATACTTGATCTATGGCTTTTCGCTTGGGCAGTTTCGACGGGTGTGGCCCGAAGTGTGCTCAGGAACTGAGAGAATCCGGCATCGATTGTGGTCGCCATGAATCCAGTCCTTCGCCGCCACGTGTTCTAATTTTGTTCATATCGATTCGGCGAAAGAATTACAATTGAGTCGAGCAATCTCAGATTGTTTTTTAATGGAAATCAGGGCGGCTTTCGAAACCGCTCAACCGCCGCAATGACTACCGAGCGGCGGGAGATGTACCGGCGGCGAATGCGGGCTGACTTGCCGGTCTGGCCGGTACCGCGTGTCTCGGAGGGAGCGGGCCACTTCGCGTCCTGTTGCTCGGGAACGCGAACCGATCTAATTCCAAAAAGGGATTTTTCCATTTTAGGATATTCGGATGGACGGCCTCGGCACCGGCCAGTCCGGCAAGATCTTGGCCAAGTCATTGAACGTACGGATTCATTATGTGGGTGGCGGTTCAAAGGTGCCGTCACTTACCTTGTCTTGGACTGATCGACATCTATCGCAGTTTTCCCCAGAAGCTGACCATTCGCTCTCGGCCTCCGAGCGGAAGCTTCCTGCAACGTTTCTTTCTCGGCTAATCAAGGCCGATGAGAACTCACATTGGCCATTCTCAATTCGATGACGCTAGCAGCGAGCGTGCCGCTTGGAATGCCGGCGCACCTCCCGGCGCTATGAGCCGGCCGTATCGATCTGTCCAAGGATGTCCGACCAGGAAGCGTCCAAGGCTTCGACGAATTTCAGAAACTCGATGACGTCAATTCTGCGTTCCCCAAGCTCGATCTTCGCCACGTAGGACTGCGGTACGCCAAGAAGATCAGCGACTTGTTGCTGGGATAGGCCGGCTTCACGCCGTGCCTTTTTCAATTCCTGAACAAGCTTTCGATGTGCGGGAGTTCGAAGGGTTTTGTTCACCACGACACCAAAGGCAAGAAATTAGTTGCCCTCGTAATCCCAATTGTGGATAATCCCATTTTGGGATTATTTTTTCCGGTGGCAAAGATGATAGTGGTGCGTCGGCAGTTCGATGCCAAAGGCGCGAGACGAGCAAGAGTCTACACCCGGTGGGCACATGTGCGTTCGGCGTGGTTGCGGCAGATTGTTCGCAATCGAAGATCACCTAGATGGTTCTTCGTAATGCGAAAATCTTTGGGCTTCAGAGGCTTACTTGCTAGCTTTGACAGGCCGTTTGAGGAGTTCGTCAGCTTCGACGTCGAGCGCCGTTGCGAGCTGTTGAACTACATCAATGCTCGCGCTGTATACCCGCCGCTCCAACAGGCTGACATAGGTCCGATCAATACCAGCCAAGTGAGCCAGTTCTTCCTGAGAGAGCCTTTTGGCTCTTCGGAATGCCTTCAAATTGAATGCGAAGATTTCCCGGATGTCCATGATCCGAGAATGAACGTGTTGAGTAGTATACTTCCACGGAGTATACTACTCAAATCGGTATGACGGAGACCAAAGAGGTGACTTTGCACAAACCTTGGCAACCTGCGAAGCACACTTTAATCGAAAGTGGCTCTCCCTTCCATTCAGGAGCGGTGCTCGGCAAAGATGACAGTGCAAGCTCTCATGACTGAGCGTGTCATTCGGTCAGCATCGGCAGCAATGGTCGTGCGTCAGGCGAACGCTTCAGGAGGGCAGGACGTTCCAAGCCAAAGGCTCAAGTCGCCGGGATTCCAAGTGAAGCTCGCGCCCGCTTCTGAACCGGGTGCAGAGGCGGTCGGTCAATTGTATCGGTCTCTCTTTGATCAGTTGGTTCGCTTAAGCCGCAGTCGGATCAGGAATGCGATGGATGCCGAGGACCTGGTACAAGATGCCTTTCTGGCGGTCCGGCGCGCCTATTCCGACAGGACGGTAGACGAGCTTCGACCGCTCCTATTTACAACACTCCGGAATTTGACCCTCAATTACTTGCAGTCCGGCAATACGAGACGCCGGCAAGCGTCCGTCGAATTGTCTGACATGGATGAGCGTTTGTCCTGTCCCCGAACGGTGACACCAGAAACCCAACTCATCGACGCAGAATTGCTTGGCATCGCCGAAAAGACAATTGCGGGGATGGCGCCGCGCCGCCGGCAAGCGCTGATCCTGCATCGTCTGGAACACCTGACATACGACCAGATTGCGCAGCACCTGTCAGTTTCTGCCACGACAGTCAAAACCGATCTTGCCAGCGCCATTGCGGAGGTCGCCGAGGCGCTTGCGAGAGCCGACAGGCAATCTGGTGATCGAGGAGCCGGGCGCAAGTGACGATGCAGGAACCAGATCGCTTGCGCGCTGCGAGACCGCCCCTGGTCGGGGAAACGTTCATGTTGAAGGGGAGTGCAGCACTCAACGAGATCTTTCGCCTGCACTACGACGAGCTGGTGAGGTTCGGCCGGATACGGATAGGCAATGCCGCAGACGCCGAAGACCTTGTCCAGGACGCGTTCCTTTCGGTACGGCGAGCCTATCCGGATAAGGGAGCCGGGGAGCTGAGACCGCTCCTGTTCACGACCTTGCGCAATCTCACGCTGGACTATCTGAAATCGGGATATGTGAAGCACCGGCGATCGGCGGCCGAGATCGGTACCCTGAATGACGTGCTCGCCTGTCCGCGCTCTGCAACGCCCGAGACGCAGGTGATCGATACGGAGTTGCTGGCAATCGCGGAGACGGCCATCGGCGCCTTGAAGCCGCGCCAGCGGGAGGTTCTGCATCTCAGCCGCTTCGAACGGCTGACGCATGACGAGATTGCGCGACGGCTTTCCGTATCGCCAAGGACGGTGAGGAATGACATCGCTGAGGCGTTGGCGAGTATTGCGAAGAGCTTGGCGCGTGCGAGACCAGACTGATGACATGCGAAATGGACCGTCTAGGCAGCCTGGACGCTGCGGCCCGTTGGTACAGTGACCTGCAGGATCCAGACCTCGATCTTGAAACCTGGGAGGCATTCCTGGACTGGGAACGCGATCCCGGGAACGCCGCCGCGTTCCAGAAGGTCGAAGCCAGTCTTGCCGTGTTGGACCAAGCCTCTCTTGGCTACATCGAGGCGGTAGAAGCGGGACCACAGAGGCGAGGGCGCTTCGTGAAAGCGCGGGCGGGATGGCTATCCGGGATCGCGGCGGCACTGGCTTTGGCGACAGTATCGTACTTCGTCGTGGGGACGCTCGCTCACCCTGAGCCGGTCCAGTATGCAACCAGCCTTGGCGAGCAACGTACTATCGAGCTCGCCGATGGGTCACAAATGACGCTCAATACCGATACCGAGGCAGAGGTGTCCTTTACCCGCAACCAGCGCCATATCCGGCTCATACGCGGGCAGGCCCTGTTCGAGGTCGAGAAGGATGAGATGCCCTTTGTTGTCGATGCTGAAGGTCACAGGACAACGGCCCTTGGTACCGAGTTCGATGTCTACGCAAACGCAGGCGCTGTAGCGGTCACTCTGATGCGGGGCTCCGTTGTTGTCTCCCCGGTCCCGGCCGAGCGATGGGGGTTTGGGCTCCTTTCCGGTTCACCGGCAGGGACTGGTGGACGGGAGCTCGTACCGGGAGAGCGGTTGATCATTGGGGAGGACGGCGTGGAATCGGTTTCGGATGTCGATCCTGCGAAGGCAGCGATGTGGCGAACCGGCCGCATCCAGTTCGATGACACTTCCGTGGGGGATGTCCTTGCCGAACTGAATCGGTACGCACGAACAAAGGTCCGAATCGAAGATTCGGCCCTTGCGGCGGAGCGCATCAGCGGGAGCATCTATGTCGGGCAGGAAGAGGATTTTGTCGGGTCTCTTGTGATCATGTTTTCTCTCGAGACCGAGCGTGATGGGGACAAGATCCTGCTTTCACGGGCTTCAGAGCCAGATTGATCTCTTCTGGATACTATCTTCCTGCGCGGCCGTTATGGTCTTGCGCACAGATTTGTAGAACTTTGTGGGTTTGGACGTTGACGCGAACGGCTTGGGCTTATAAATCCCCGCCTTCCAATCTTCGTGCCCAGATGGCGGAATTGGTAGACGCGCACGGTTCAGGTCCGTGTGCCGCAAGGCGTGGAGGTTCGAGTCCTCTTCTGGGCACCAATTCCTTGATTTAATTGGAATTTATGTTTCTCGGTACCATGTGACCTGTTTGAGGTCGATGGAATTTGGTACCCTTTTCGCTTCTTCACTTGTTGTCCCGTGAAGCAGCTCATGAAACTCACCGACACAGATATCGACGCCCTATTACCGGAGGCGAGATCCTATAAACGGGCAGACGGTCGCGGGCTCTACATTCTGGTCGTGCCCACTGGCTCTAAACTCTGGCGGATGAACTACCGGTTTGAGGGCAAGCAGAAGACGCTGTCCTTCGGCGCCTGGCCGATCGTGACGCTCGAAGAGGCAAGGGAGAAGTGCCTCAAGGCGAAGCGGCTCCTGAAGCAGGACATCGATCCTGGCGGGGTGCGCAAGTCCATCCGTCCGGGACGCAGGAAAGCCGATCCTGAGAGTTTCAACGCGATTGCCGATGAGTTCCTCCGCAAGCGCAGGCTGGACGGACTTGCCGAGACAACACTTAGCAAGAAGGCCTGGCTGTTGGACCTTGCCCGGGAGGATCTCGGGCCGCGATTGATTACCGAGATCAAGCCGGCCGACGTACTGGCCGTGCTCCGCTCAGTCGAGGGCCGTGGCAATTATGAAACGGCCAAACGGCTGCGGACCACGATTGGGGAAGTGTTCCGCTATGCGGTGGCGACGCTTCGAGCCGAAAGTGATCCGACGCCGGTCCTGCGCGGAGCGCTGATCTCTCCGAAGGTCCGGCATATGCCCGCCATTACCGACGAGGACGAGTTCGGTTGTCTTGTGAGGGCGATCTGGCGCTATGAGGGCAGGGGAGGCACAGCAAAGGCGCTGAAGCTCATGGCGCTGCTCTTTCCGCGCCCTGGCGAGCTTCGGCATGCGAGATGGTCGGAGTTCGATTTCAACAAGGCTGTGTGGACCATTCCGGCTGAGCGCATGAAGATGCGGCGAGAGCATCGCAAGCCTCTCCCGCCGGCCGCTTTGCATCTGCTTATCGATCTGCGCGGGACGAGTGGGCCGGAGGACTTTGTCTTTCCGGCTATGACCAATCCCGAGCGACCGATGAGCGAGAACACGATGAACGGTGCGCTGGAACGGTTGGGGTTTCCGGGGGCAGAGATGACGCCGCACGGGTTCCGGGCGAGCGCGTCTACCCTCCTTAATGAGAGTGGGCTCTGGAACCCGGATGCGATCGAGGCAGAGCTTGCCCATGTCGACACCAAGGGGGTGAGATCGATTTACAACCGGGCGCGGTATTGGGCAGAGCGGGTGGAGATGATGTCCTGGTGGGCGGGGTGGGTGACGCGGCAGACGAATGGGGGGTAGGTCGATAGATGGGGATCAACCTAAGCGTACGGTTGGCGAATTGGAACCCAGAAGGTATGCCGTCAAAGACCAGACCCGGAAATCAGAAGCATGCAGCCCAGCATCCAAGGCCCTAATGCCGAACAGCAAAAGGCGATCAACACACTTGACGGGCCTGTTCTGATTGTAGCCGGCCCCGGCTCGGGCAAGACCTATTGTCTCGTTGAGCGCACAATCAAATTGCTGGCACAGCGCGAAGTCGAGCCGGAACGGGTGCTTGTTTCGACATTTACGGAAAAGGCGGCAAAAGAGCTGAAGACGCGGATCGCAAGCCGCATGCAACGCGCGAGCTCCAAGCTCAACCCGCTGGACCTGACGGTCGGCACGCTCCACTCAACCTTCCTGGACATTCTCGATGAGTTCCGCGCCTTCTCTCGCATCCGCCGCAACTACACGATCCTTGACCAATTCGATCAGCAATATTTCGTCTACCAACGGCTTTCCGCGTTTGACGACATCGATGGACTGGATGGGCTGATCCGACCGTCCAACAACGTGCCAAGCTGGCGCGTCGCAGAGACCCTTTGCGGCTATCTTAACAAGGTGGCTGAAGAGGCCGTCGATCCATCTGCGCTCGCGGTCGCCGCGCATCCCGAGCTTGTCGCCATCGGCGAAGCCTATCGGCGCTATCAGGAGCTTCTCGAACAATTCAACTATATCGATTTCTCGACGATCCAGGTCGAGGTTCTGCGCCTTCTCGACATTCCCGAGGTCGGTGAGAAACTCTGCGCGCGCTTCGATTATCTGATGATCGATGAGTATCAGGACACGAACACGATCCAGGAGCGGATTGTGCTCAAGCTCGCCTCTCAGCACTCCAACATTTGCGTCGTGGGGGATGACGACCAAGCGCTCTATCGGTTCCGGGGCGCGTCCATTCGCAACATTCTCGAATTTCCGAAGCGCTTCGCGCCGGGCCAGTGCACGCAGATCAATCTCACCAAGAACTACCGGTCCCATCCAGACATCGTCGAATTCTACAATGAATGGATGGAGCTTGCGGATTGGGAGGGCGAAGATCGCAGCTATCGATATCCCAAGGTCATTGAAGCCGAGAGCCTGGATCGTGCGGAACGGCCGGTTGTCTTCAAGGTCTCTGGGGCCGACGGAGAGGATAATTGGGCCGATGAGGCGATCTCATTCCTTCAGGACCTGCGCACGA
This sequence comes from Hyphomonas sp. GM-8P, assembly GCF_003263315.1. Classification (NCBI taxonomy): domain Bacteria; kingdom Pseudomonadati; phylum Pseudomonadota; class Alphaproteobacteria; order Hyphomonadales; family Hyphomonadaceae; genus Hyphomonas; species Hyphomonas sp. GM-8P. Next base: position 6,512 of record NZ_AWFE01000082.1, on the reverse strand, counting down.
AGAAGATTATAAAGGACTGGAACCAGGTTGCGTTCCTGTTCCGCTCGGTTCGTAACGACAAAGTCGTCCGCTTCGCAAATGACCTCGAGGCTACGGGCATCCCGATCTATGCGCCGCGTTCGAACATGTATTTTGAGCGTGAGGAGATCCGCCTCATCATTGGCGCCTACATGTTCCTGTTTCCGCAATACGGCTCGATCCGGGCGACACGCGAAGGGATGCAGCTAAACGTCTGGGCCTATTATGATCGCTGCTTGTCGGACTTCATTGCGCATCTGAAAACGGGCGAGGACGGTCAGATCATGGCCTGGGCCCGGGATACGGCCAAGCGTCACCTGACACTATCCGAGAACACCAACTATTCCTTCGCCAGCCTGTTCTATGACCTCATCCAATTCCCAACCTTCAGCCGGTATCTGGGAGCCGACATTGCGCATGGTGGCGTTCGCGACAGCCGCCCGGCGCGTAACCTCGCCAAACTCTCCCGCCTGCTCAACAAGTATGAGTACCTATACAACGTCATTGTTATTCGGCCAGAGCGGCTCGAACGGGATCTGACGACGCTCTTCAATCTTTTCATACGCTTCCTCTGGGATGGCGGCATTGAGGAGTATGAGGACGAGTCTGATTACGCGCCGTCTGGCTGCGTTTCTTTCATGACGATCCACCAGTCAAAGGGGCTTGAGTTCCCGATCGTCATCTGCGGCTCACTCGATGCTGTTCCGCGCCGGCAGCACTCCGTTCTGGATGACCTGCTTGAGGATGAATTCGGCGATGGCGAGCCGTTTGAGCCGTTAGACAGGATCAAGACATTCGACTTCTGGCGGCTGTTCTACACGGCGTTCTCAAGGGCACAGAATATGCTTGTTCTGACCTGTCAGGAGAATACGCCGAAGGGACGTGGTCAGCGCAATGTACCGTCTGCCTATTTTCAACCGGTCTACACGTCGCTGCGCTGTTGGCGCGATCAGACCTTCGACCGTTCGCAGATCGAGCTTGCCGAGGTCAAGCGGAGTAACCTCAAGAACAGCTATTCCTTTACCTCCGACGTTCTGGTGTTCGAGGGCTGCCCACAGCAGTATCGTTTCTTCAAGGAGCTCGAATTTGCACCCGTACGCACCAACGCCATTCTGTTTGGCACGCTCGTTCACCAGACGATTGAGGACATCCACAAGGCAGTGCTGCGCGGCGAAGAAAGATCGGTCACTGCCGAGCAGATCGATCGTTGGTTCAATGCGAATTACACCAACATCTCGCAGAAGGAACGGGTCTACCTTGTCGACTATGTCCTGCGCGTTGCGCGGGAGCATGTGACGCGATATGTCGATCGAGAACGCGCGAACTGGCACCGATTGCGCGATGCCGAAGTCGAGCTGAGCCTCCTCAAGGATGACTATGTCCTCACCGGAAATGTTGATCTGATCGAGGCCGAGGATGGGGCCTGGGAGATTATCGACTTCAAAACCGAGAAGAAGCCTGACCTCGTCGATGATGCGGATAAGCTCGCCCGCTATCGGCGACAGCTTCAAATCTATGCGCATCTCTTTGAGGAGAAGCGCGGCGTGCGGGTTGACCGGATGGCACTCTATTATACGAGCGAGGAGTCCGGAAACCCGCGGATCGTGTTTCCGCGGGAAACGGCGGATATCAAGAGCACCATCGAACAGATTGATCGTGTGGTGGGCAGAATCGTTGCGAAGGACTATGGGCTGAAGGAAAGGCCGGAAAAGCTGTGCAAAAACTGTGACTTCCGGTCATTTTGCGACATGACATTCTGTCGGGCCTGAATTTGAGTATGAACTTTAGAAGAGACCGGAAGGCGGGGCACCATGAGTAAAGAGAAGCAGGAAGCCTTCGAAACATTTGAATTTGACTTGCCCCCGATCCGTGGGTTTCCGGAATTGCGCTGGGCCGGGAAGCGTCCCTTCCGCTCGACCCAGTATTTTCCGGCGCAGAAGAAGGAAGCCTATGGCGATCCGACCGACGGCTGGTGGAACAAGATTTTCTGGGGCGACAATCTTCAGGTTATGTCGCATCTGCTGCGTGAGTTCCGGGGCAACGTCGATCTGATCTATATTGATCCACCGTTTGATAGCGGGGCGGATTATAAGAAGAAGGTAAAAATTCGCGGCGAAGAAGTGGGCCCAGAATATTCCGCGTTTGAAGACAAGCAGTATGGAGACATTTGGAATAACGATCAGTTTCTGCAGTTCATCTATGAACGTCTAGCAATTGCGCGGGAGCTGCTGTCGGATTCCGGGAGCATTTTCTTCCATTGCGATTCAGGCAAGAATTACCTGATCAGGTCACTCCTGGATGAAATATTTGGACCTTCTTCGTTTCGAAACGAAATTGTTTGGAAGCGTCGAGTAGGTAGCACGAGCGCCGTTCACAGCTCTAACCAATTTGGTGAATCGACTGACACGATACTTTTTTATTCAAAGACTTCAAATGCGAAATTCTATCCTCAGTATAACAAAGACTCCACCGAGTACCAAGAGTATGTTGAGTCACGATTTACGTATAAGGATGATAAAGGCCGTTTGTATCAACCGACTAGCCTGGTGAATCCTGCTTACCGACCAAATCTAATCTACGATTATAAGGGGTACACATCGCCGCCAAATGGCTGGATGATAACAAAAGAAAAAATGGAGCAATGGGATCGCGAAGGTAGGCTTCATTTTCCTGATAATCCAAATGCTCGAATCCGTAGAAAGAGCTTTGCGGATGAACTAAAAGGGATGCCTGTGCAAAGTCTGTGGACAGACATTAAGGAGGTGAATTCTCAAGCCATTGAAAGAGCGAATTATCCAACGCAAAAGCCAGAGGCGCTATTGGAGCGGATTCTAAGTTGTTGCACCGATGATGGCGATATCGTCCTGGATTTCTTCATGGGCTCTGGAACCACACAAGCCGTCGCTATGAAGCTCGGACGGCGCTTTATAGGCGCCGACATCAATCTTGGGGCTATTGAGACAACGACTAAACGCCTGAACGGTGTGCGTTGTGACCTTGAGACTGGAGCGACAGATCTCTTCGCCAATGATGACGAGACTAAGCCGTCGAAATTTTACACCGGCTTTGAAGTTTACAATGTCAACAATTACGATCTGTTCCGCAATCCCGTTGAGGCAAAAGAGCTGATCCGGGAGGCGATGGAGCTGCAGCCGCTTGCTGCTGGAAGCGTGTTCGATGGTCAACGAGAGGAGTATCTCGTCAAGATCATGCCGGTAAACCGTATCTCTACACGGGCGGACTTAAACGAGGTCATCAATGGGCTCGACTTCAAGGCGTTTGAAGCGCGCGCAGCGAAAGCTCCGAACAAGCCTGTCGAGCGCATCCATCTTGTCTGCATGGGGCACGAACCGGATCTCGGCCCCGAGCTCGTCAAAGCAGCGAAGCCGTTCGACATCGAAGTCATCGTCACCGATCTCATCCGCGATAAAGCGCATTTGCATTTCAAGCGCGCCTCGGATGCCCGCCTCAAGATCGAGGACGGTCATCTTGTCGTTGTAGGCTTCTATCCGATGAATCTGTTGCAGAAGCTCTCCATGGAAGCCGACGCGGTCGAGGACTGGCGGCAGCTCGTTGAGACAATCAAGGTGGACTGGAATTATGATGGCGCGGTGCTCACGCCGGGAATCGTCGATGCGCCAGAGGGCGAGGCATTGGTCGCGGGCCGATATTTGATCCCCACCGACGCCTCAACGATCCGCGTTAAGATCACCGATCTTCTCTCGGAGTCCTGGGAAGGGGAGATCGAAAATGTCTAAGGGGAAGAAGACGATTCGACAGGACTTCGCCTTCTTCCAGGCGCTCCTTAATTTCTATGCCGACAATAAGGGCACCATCAGGCGGCGCTATAAACAGCTGACCAAGCAGTTTCTCGACTTCAACGATCCCGAATTGCGTAGCGACGCCTATCTCCGTCAGCCGCAGTTCGAGGCCCTGGAGATCTATGTCTTCCTGAAAGAGTTCGGCGAGAACCGCCACGTCCATGACCTCTTCCGCGAATGGGCCAGGAATGAAGGCCTGTTCGAGGGGTTCCAGACGACCGGTGCCGACCGCAAGGGCCAGGGCAGCCTGCTCGGCTTTCTCGAACTCGAAGGCGACGAACAGTATGAGGAAATCTTCGCCCGCCTGAGCGAGCGGGCGCGGGCCTACCCGAACTATATTTTCGCACTGACCATGGGGCTCGGCAAAACGATCCTGATGGCGACGTGCATTTTCTATGAGTTCCTACTCGCTAACAAGTTCGGGAAGGATGATCGGTTCTGCAAGAACGCGCTGGTTTTCGCGCCGGACAAAACGGTGCTCCAGTCCCTCAAGGAAATTCAGACCTTTGACCTCGATCTGGTCGTTCCACCGGAATACGCCAACTTCCTCCGCGCCAATCTAAAGTTTCATTTCCTTGACGATACGGCTTCGACCATCGGCGCGCAGGACGGATCGTCCTTCAACGTAATCATCTCAAACACGCAGAAGATTATCCTGAGGCGCCGTAGCGCTGAGCCATCGACAACTGACAGGCTCTTTTCGGAGCGCACCGGCTCTCTGTCTGAGGTCTACGGCGAGCTCTATGAAATGCTCGGAGAAGAAGCGCCGGAAAGCGATGCAGATCTGGCGGTCAATGCCCGTTTCCAACGTATCGCCCGTTTGCCCCAACTTGGCATATACGTAGACGAGGCCCACCACTCCATGGGTGCGTCGCTTGAGAAGGATCTTGGCCAGGCCAAGGACGCCTCCGCGCTACGCACAACTATCGACGAACTGGCACGCGCGCTTGAGGCGCGCAAGACATCGGTGGTCGGCTGCTACAACTTCACAGGCACGCCCTATGTGAAAGATCGCATCATGCCGGAGGTCGTCTACGCCTATGGCTTGAAGGCGGCGATCGACAACAAATACCTGAAACAGCCCGAGTTCATCGATTATTCAGGCAACGTCAAGAGCAACGATTTCCTGCGCGAACTCGTGACGGATTTCTGGACCAAGGAAGGCGAAAGCCGCCGCGAGGGGATGCTGCCCAAGCTCGCTATTTTCGCCTCCACCATTGATGAGCTGACGGGCGAATTGCGCCCCGCGCTGGAAAGGGTGATGGCGTCGCTCGGGATACCTACAACCCGCATACTGGTGAACGTTGGCGACGACAAACATACCACCGCAGAAGACATCCGCGAGTTCAATCGTCTCGATACGCCGGAATCTGAGAAGCAATTCATACTGCTTGTTGGCAAGGGCCGCGAGGGATGGAATTGCCGGTCGCTGTTTGGCGTTGCGCTCTATCGCAAGCCCAAGTCTAAGATTTTCGTCCTGCAGTCCACGATGCGCTGCCTGCGCTCTATCGGCGACATTCAGGAAACCGGGCGGATCTACCTTTCCGCCGAAAACATGCAGATCCTGGAAGATGAGCTACAACAGAACTTCCGCGTAACTACGGAGGAACTCGGCCCGAAAAAGGGCGATGAGTCTGAAGTCTATGAGGTTGCGGCCGTACCTCCACCGGTCGTTCTGAAAATGAAGCGCCGGCGAGAATTGTTTCGGACCAAGCGTAAAGATAAGCCCGAAACGATTACATTCGATCTGTCAGACGAGGTGGTTGAAACCTATCGCGCCGCGCTACGCCGCCGAAAGAATATCAATTCCGACAAGGGGACGTCGGAGGATATCACCGACAGGCTTGAGAACCGCGCCTTTACGGCCTTCACCCTGACGGGCGAAATTGCACGATATTTCTCTGGTGACGGCATTTCGCCTTTCGACATTGAGGAGCTGCTTGAAGGGGCGTCACCTGCAATGGGGCGCATTGTCGAACTCGTGAATACGTCGAACGACATTCTCTACGACATTATTATTCCAACCCTGTTCCGCGCCCTGTTCGAAATCGAACCTTTCGGCAGTGACTCCGAGGAGGAGATTGAACTCGTCAAAGGCTATAATGCCACAAACAACCGTCCGCCCTCATTCCGCTTCCGAGCAAAGCCACATCTTGTAGCCGGTCGCGACTATCCGGAGCACACAAAGCACCGTGACCGAACGTTCCACCTCGACCATTATTGCTTCGACAGCCAGCCTGAAGTCGACTTCTTCAAACGCGTGCTTGGCCTGAACGCAGTGGACCGCATCTATTTCACTGGCATGCTTGTCCATGGTCAGTCGGGCTTCCGCGTTAATTACATTCACCCTGAATCCCACACGGTCTGCAATTATTATCCGGACTTTATGGTCATTCGCGAAAGCGGTGAAATCTACCTCATTGAGGTCAAATCGGCCTGGAAGGAAGACGATCCTGTTGTCGTCGCAAAGCGCGAAGCGGCAGAGCAATTAGCGAGCGGCAATGAGTTCCATTACGCGCTGCTGACAAGGGAAGACTTCAACGGTTTCCTTGCGGCTGAAGGCGGGTGGCGGGATTATGCCCGCACCATAGCGCTTTCCTGAGCCGCACAGCCACCTCAGCCTGTCTCCGCGTTGGTATCTATCCCATCAGTCAGGTGGGCGGACGGTGCGTC
>NZ_AWFE01000081.1:0-20791 GCF_003263315.1 Hyphomonas sp. GM-8P | reverse complement strand
GGGCTGTAAGGCCCGCCTGCCGGCACGCTCAGAAATTCACGCGATTTGAGACCGCGCCATCCACGACGAGGTTCACACCCGTTGTGTAGGAAGAGGCGGGGCTGGCCAGGAATACGGCCGCATTCGCGATCTCCTGCGGCGTGGCGCAGCGACCGGTCGGGTTGCGGGAATTGGCCTGTTTGAAGAATTCCGGCTGGTTCGTCTCGATCATGTGCCAGATACCGCCCTCGAAATAGACCATGCCCGGCGAGACGACGTTCACGCGAAGGCGATTGGCAGCGTTCTCGCGGGCGAGGCCTTTGGCGAAGTGAATGAGTGATGCCTTGATAGGGCCGTAGGAGTCTGCCCGGTCTGCCTGCGCGGCAGAGACAGAAGCGATAATGACGAAGGCAGCATCGCCATGCGATTTGGCGGCCTTGTCCAGGAAGGGCTCGGCTGCGTTGAACGCGTTGACGGCGCCCAGCACGTCGAGCTGGAAGTTCTGCGTCCAGGCTTCCGGCGTATTGCCCTGCGCCATGGCACCCGCATTGGAGACCAGGATGTCGATGCCGCCGAGTTCGACGCCGGCTTTCCGGATCCATGATTTGAGGGCGTCTTCATCCGTGATGTCCACCGAAGCGCCGGTTGCTTTCACGCCTTTGGCCTGAAGCGCCTCGACGGTCTCGGCGACCTGTTTTTCGTTCCGGGCGCAGACAGCGACATTCGCGCCTTCGCCTGCGAGCGTGTCGGCGATGGCGCGGCCAATGCCGCGTGTGCCACCAAGAATGACGGCGTTCTTTCCTTTAAGATGCAGATCCACTTCGGTTTCCTCCTGCGGTTTCTCGCGAGTGTGACGGTAAAGGCGGGTAAATCCAACACCTGTCGTAACGTAGAGACTTGCCAGCCCGGCCCGCCATTGGTTCATGGAAGGCATGCAAAACCTTCTCTCCATCGCTGCCGACATCGGTGAGCACCTCAGACAGCGCGGCGAAACCGTCGCGATTTCGGAATCCTCGGCGGGAGGACTGATCTCGGCAGCCTTGCTGGCTCAGCCGGGGGCGTCAGCCTTCTACCGGGGCGGCGGGGTGATTTATACGCCTCAGGCGTTTCGCGGCCTGTTGGGCCTCACAAAGGAAGACCTGGGCGACATGCGCTCCTCGACGGAGCCCTATGCTCGGCTGCTCTCGCGGACGATCCGCGGGAAGCTGCGGGCAGATTGGGGGCTTTGCGAGACAGGGGCTTCCGGCCCAACTGGCAATGGCTATGGCGATGCGGCGGGACACACCTGCGTCGCGGTCTGCGGGCCCGACGGTTTCGAGGTTTCCCGCACCCTGGAAACGGGCCTTAACGATCGGGAAGACAATATGCGCCGCTTCGCCATCGAGGCGCTGGACCTGCTGCACGCTGCGCTGACCTGAGTTTTACTCGAAGTCGGCGCCGTAACCCTGCTGATCCTTGGTCAGGTCGCCGAAGCGCGTGATGTTGGAATCGAAGGCGAGTTCGACACGGCCGATTGGACCGTGACGCTGCTTGCCGATGATACATTCGGCCTTGCCGTAGACTTCATCCATGCGCTGGCGCCACTTGGCCCATTTTTCGTTTGAAGCCGGATCGCTCGGATCGGCGCCGGGTTCGGTCCGGGCGAGGTAGTATTCTTCGCGATAGACGAACATGACGACGTCGGCATCCTGCTCGATGGAGCCGGATTCGCGAAGGTCGGAGAGCTGCGGGCGCTTGTCGTCACGCTGCTCCACGGCACGGGATAGCTGGGACAGTGCGATGATGGGGACGTTCAGGTCCTTTGCCAGCGCCTTCAGAGAGGTGGTGATCTGGGTGATCTCCTGCACGCGGCTGGAATTGGCGCCGGATGTGCTGACCGTGATCAGCTGCAGGTAGTCGATCACGATCATGTCGAGGCCGACAGACCGCTGCAGGCGGCGGGCACGGGCAGCCAGCTGGCTGATCGAGATGCCGCCGGTATCATCGATGTAGAGCGGAAGGTTTTGAAGCTCTTCCGTGGCTTCGCGCAGGCGTTCGAAATCGCCCTTGTCGAGATCGCCCTGGCGAATGCGGTGCGTGGTGATGCCAGTGCGTTCCGCGATGATACGCGTGGCGAGCTGTTCGTTCGACATCTCCAGTGAGAAGAAGCCAACGATCGCTCCGTCTACTGTTTTCTTGGAGCCGTCCTCCTGCATCTCGGCGCGATAGGCTGAGGCTGCGTTGTAGGCGATGTTGGTTGCGAGCGAGGTCTTACCCATAGATGGGCGCCCAGCGAGGATAATGAGGTCGGACCGGTGCATGCCGCCGAGCTTTTCATCGAGGTCGCGCAGGCCGGTCGGGATGCCGGCAATCTTGCCTTCGCGCTTGTAGGCCGCCTCGGCAGTTTTCAGCGATTCCGTCAGCGCCTCGGCGAAGCTGGTAAAGCCACGCCCGGACGCGCCGCGTTCGGCAAGATCGAACAGCTGGCGTTCAGCGAGTTCGATCTGCCGCTCGCCGCTTTCATCCGGGGAGGGGTGGAGGGCGCGACCCTGCAGGTCGCTGCCGATCCCGACCAGAGAACGGCGCATGGCGAGGTCGCGGATCATGTGTGCGTAGTCGCTCACCTCGGCGCCGAAGGCCGCAGAGTCGAGCAATTGTTCAAGGTAGCGGGCGCCACCGATTTCGGAGAGCTTCTCGGCCTTTTCGAAATGCTCTCGCAGGGTCACGCCGTCGGCGATGCGACCCTGCTGAATCATCACGGATGCGACCTCATAGAGTTCCTGGTGGGCCGGAGCGTAAAAGTCCGACGCACGCAGGATATCCGCGACGCGCTGATAGGAGTTGTTGTCGAACAGGATCGCGCCCAGCACAGCGGCTTCGGCCGACAGATTGTGCGGCGGCGCGATGGTGTCTTTGGGGGAAGCTGTGTCGTCAAGAGGCATGATATTAACCCTACCTTACCTCAGGTGAGAGTGCACGGTGATAGAGCGGCCAGACCTGTGGATAAATACCTCTCATCGGTGGATGACCCGCGAAGCCCCGGAAATGCCAAAGAAAAAGGCCGCACCCGGAAGTGCGGCCTTTCTAATCTTGGATGCCGGGAAGCTTATTCTTCTTCAGCCGGGCCTTCAGCAGCGCGGTCGGCAGCTGCTTCGGCCAGTTCGCCGGCTTGTTCGTCAGCCATCGCCTGGTTTGCAGCCTGCAGCGCCGCAACGATGTCTTCGCCTTTGGCCTGACGGTCAGCTTCGTCCTGCGAGCGGGCGACGTTTGCCTGCACAGTGACAGTCACTTCCGCGTGGAGGCGAACGGACACGTCGTACATGCCGATCTCTTTGATCGGCTTGTCGAGGCGCACGCCGGAACGCGGCACGCTGTAGCCAGCTGCTTCAGCAGCGTCTGCGATGTCACGGGCGGTGACGGAGCCATAAAGGTGGCCAGTGTCGCCAGCCTGACGGATCAGCACGAAGATTGCGCCGTCCAGCTTCTGGGATTCGTTCTCAGCAGCTGCGCGGGCTTCCGCGTTGCGGGCTTCGATGGCGTCGCGTTCACGCTCGAAACGGGCGCGGTTGCGGTCGTTGGCCATCAGGGCCTTGCCTTGCGGGAGAAGGAAGTTGCGGGCGAAACCGTTCTTCACTTTCACTTCTTCGCCGATACCGCCGAGGTTTTCGACGCGCTCAAGGAGGATCACTTGCATGTCAGTCTCTCCTTACTTCACTTCGAAGGGAAGCAGGGCGAGCATGCGGGCACGTTTGATGGCCTGGGCAAGCTTGCGCTGGTTCTTCAGGTTCACAGCCGTGATACGGCTCGGCACGATTTTCCCTTTTTCAGAGATGTAGCGCTGGAGCAGTTTCACGTCCTTGTAGTCGATCGCCTGGGCGTTATCGCCCGAAAACGGATCAACCTTGCGGCGGCGGCCGAACGGACGGCGGGCCGGGATATTCGTAATGTTCAGTTTCTGAGCCATGTCCTGTCCCTTTCCTAGTCGCGGCGGCGTTCTTTGCGGGAGAGGACCGGCGACGGTTCGTCGGTGAGCTCTTCCACGCGGATGGTCATGTAGCGCATCACGTCTTCGGACAGGCGCTGGCGGCGTTCCAGTTCGTGGATCGCTTCAGCCGGACCGTCGATGTTGATCAGCGAGTAGTGACCCTTGCGCTGCTTCTTGATCGGGTAGGCAAGGTTGCGAAGGCCCCAGTATTCGGTCTTGCCGATGGTGGCGCCTTTTTCCTTGAGAAAGCCGGACAGTTCTTCGACAAAAGAGTCGACCTGGGCCGGCGAGATGTCAGGTCGTGTGATCACGACATGCTCGTAAAAAGCCATGTTTTCATTCCCAAAATCAAAGGGGTGCGGCGCCTGACAGCGGGAAACTGCCGGACGATGGCCCCTCTTCCCCCGGCTCATTCCGGAGTACCAAGGACCGCATCCCTGTCCATGAAGGCGGCTGTAAAGCCTATCTGGCAAGGAATTTCAATAGCTTGCGCACACGCGGTGTCACCTTTAGGCACGGCGAAAATTTCGGGAGAATCGCCGATGATCAAACTCGCTTTCATTTTTCCTGGCCAGGGCAGCCAGGAAATCGGCATGGGCAAGGCCCTGGCCGATGCCTATCCGGCCGCCCGTGAGGTGTTCCAGACCGTCGATGAGGCGCTCGGCCAGAAGCTGTCGGACCTGATGTGGAATGGCACGATTGAAGAGCTGACGCTCACGGCAAACACCCAGCCCGCTCTGATGAGCCATTCGCTGGCTGCCATGAAGGCTCTGGAGGCCGAATTCGGCATTTCCGCAAAGGACGCCGCCTTTGTGGCTGGCCATTCGCTAGGCGAATATTCGGCGCTGGCTGCAGCAGGATCGCTGACCATCGCCGATACGGCACGTCTGCTGCGCATTCGCGGTAATGCCATGCAGTCGGCCGTCCAGCCCGGTGAAGGCGCCATGGCGGCGCTTCTGGGCGCCGATGTGGCGCAGGCCGAAGCCGCTTGTGCCGCTGGCCGGGAGGCAGGTGGGGCGTGCGAACTGGCGAACGACAACGCACCAGGCCAGCTGGTGCTGTCCGGCTCCAAATCCGCAATCGACGCGGCTTGTGAGTGGGCGAGGGCCAATGGCGTGAAGAAGGCAATGCCGCTGAACGTGTCCGCGCCGTTCCACTGCTCGCTGATGCAGCCTGCGGCGGACGCCATGGCCGAAGCGTTGGCCAGCACCGATATCAAGGCGCCGGTCGTTCCGGTCGTCGCCAACGTTTCCGCGGCGCCGGTCACCGATCCGGAAACGATCCGTCAAAACCTCGTCGCTCAAGTCACTGGCCGCGTGCGCTGGACCGAGAGCGTGCAGTTCATGGTGGCTGAAGGCGTCGACACAACGGGCGAAGTTGGCAACGGTAAAGTGTTGACGGTCATGCAGCGCCGCATCGAAAAATCACTGAACGGCTTCACCCTCGGTTCGCCTGAGGATCTGGAAGCCTTCGCACAAGCCTTGAAGGGATAATCCCATGTTCACACTCTCCGGCCGTACGGCCCTCGTTACGGGCGCTTCCGGCGGCATCGGCAGCGCTATTGCGAAAGCCATGTCTGAAGCCGGCGCGAAAGTCGTCCTGTCCGGTACGCGTGAAGGCGTGCTGAATGAGGTGGCGGCGACTCTGCCCGGCGAAAGCGCTGTGGTGACCTGCAACCTGTCCGACCCGGAGGCCGTTGATGGCCTCGCTGCAAAGGCGGAAGAGGTGATCGGGCCGCTCGACATCCTCGTCGCGAATGCTGGTATCACGCGCGACAAGCTGCTGATGCAGATGAAGGATGACGACTGGAACGATGTCATCAACGTCAATCTTGGCTCCTATTACCGCCTGACCAAGAGTGTCGTGCGGGGCATGATGAAGCGCCGCCACGGCCGCATTATCGGCATCACGTCTGTCGTTGGCGTGACCGGTAATCCGGGGCAGACGAACTATTGCGCGTCCAAGGCGGGCATGATCGGCTTCACCAAATCGCTGGCTCAGGAAGTCGCGAGCCGCGGCATTACGGCTAACGCGATCGCGCCCGGCTTCATCGAATCGCCGATGACGGATGTGCTGCCTGAAGCGCAGAAGAGTTCGCTTCTCGGGAGAATTCCGGCCGGCCGGCTGGGACAGGGTGGCGATATTGCTGCAGCTGCTGTGTATCTGGCTTCGGACGAAGCCGCTTACGTTACGGGGCAGACGCTGCACGTAAATGGCGGTATGGCCATGATCTGATAGGCACAGTTCACAGCTATACAAGGGCTTGGCGGCTCGGATAACTGTGTGCTAGGCGCAACACAATGGTTCGGATTTCGGGCCATTCCTCAGGCATTTAAGAGAGGTAAGCATGTCTGACGTTCTTGAACGTGTTAAGAAAATCGTTGTCGACAATCTCGACGTGGAAGGTGACAAGGTCGTCGAAAGCGCGAGCTTCATCGACGATCTGGGCGCAGACTCGCTGGACCTCGTCGAGCTGGTCATGGCTTTTGAGGAAGAGTTCAATATCGAAATCCCGGACGATGTGCAGGAATCCATCCGCACTGTCGGCGACGCCGTGACCCATATCAAGGCTCACATTTAAGACATCCTGGACAGGAGGGGTCTCCATGTCTGACCGCCGCGTCGTCATTACTGGCATTGGTATCGTGTCGCCGCTCGCGGCGACACGCGAGGCCACTTGGGAACGTTTGCTTGCCGGGAAGTCCGGGGCCGGACGTATCGATACGTTCGATCCTGAGGATATGCCCTGCAAGATCGCTTTCCAGGTGCCATGGGTGACTGGCCGTGGTGGCGGAGAGGGGGACCCCGAAGCGTTCGATTCGGAAAAATTCGTCTCCAAGAAAGAGATGCGCCGGATCGACGAGTTCATTCTCTACGCCCTCGCGGCGGCAGAGGAGGCTGTCGAAGACGCCAATTGGCGGCCCGAAGATGAAGAAGAGAAGGAACGCACAGGCGTCCTGATCGGATCGGGCATCGGCGGTCTTGAATCCATCTACGATACGGCCATCACGCTGCACGAGCACGGTCCGCGCAAGGTGAGTCCGTTCTTCATTCCTTCGGCCCTGATCAACCTCGCCTCCGGCCAGGTCTCGATCAAATACGGGTTCAAGGGACCGAATCATTCGGTCGTGACGGCCTGCGCCACGGGTGCCCACGCCATCGGGGACTCGTCCCGCCTCATCAAGTATGGCGACGCCGATGTGATGATCGCAGGTGGCTCCGAAGCCGTGATCGGCCGTATTGGCATTGCCGGTTTCTGCGCCGCCAAGGCCATGTCGACCAATTTCAATGACACGCCCGAAAAAGCTTCGCGTCCCTATGACAAGGACCGTGACGGCTTCGTCATGGGTGAAGGTGCAGCTGTCCTGGTGCTTGAAGAGTATGAGCACGCCAAGGCCCGCGGCGCGAAGATCTACGCTGAAGTGTCCGGCTATGGCCTGACCGGCGACGCTTACCACATCACGGCCCCTGCCGAAGGTGCTGAAGGTGGCTACCGCGCCATGAAAATGGCGCTCAAGAATTCCGGCATCGATCCGACCGAAATCGACTACGTCAACGCACACGGTACCTCGACGCCGAAAGGTGACGAAGGCGAAGCGGGCGCAGTCGAGCGTGCATTTGGCGATCATGCGAAAAACATGTCCATGTCATCGACCAAATCAGCGGTTGGGCACTTGCTCGGCGCCGCTGGTGCGATCGAAAGCGCCTTCTGTGCGCTGGCTATTCGTGACCAGGTGATGCCGCCGACGCTGAACCTCGATAATCCGAGCTTCGAGACGGTGATCGACCTCATCCCGCACAAGGCCAAGAAGGGCCGGGTGCGTGCCGCTATGTCGAACAGCTTCGGCTTTGGTGGAACAAACGCCAGCCTCGTTCTGCGCGAGGTGAAGTAAGTCCCTTTCCGGAGTCCTGCACCCCGCTTAGGCTGCGGTGCAGGAAACCCGCTGATTGAGGCTGCGCATGAAATTCCTAAAGGGCCTGCTGTCGCTCATAGTCCTTGCCCTCGTCATAGGCGGGGCCGCAGCCGGTGCTGGCTGGGTCTGGATGCAGGATGCGCTGAACCGCGATGGACCGCTGGCTGAAGATGTCGTGTTCCATGTTGAACCGGGCGAAGGCCTTGCCAGCGTCGCGGTACGACTGGAACAGGAAGGCATCATTCGCGATGCGAAGCTGATCCGCCTCAAGGCGAAGCTCGAGAATACCGAAACGGATATAAAAACCGGCGAGTTCAAGATCGAGCGTGGCGCCAGCATGGTCGAAGTGCTGCACACGCTGATCGAGGGCAAGGGTGTCCTCTACAAGATCACCTTGCCCGAAGGCCGTACTACGGCGCAGCTCCTGAAAGTGATTGAGGCAGATCCGGTTCTGGTTGGCGACATGCCGGAGCAAGACATCCCGGAAGGCTCGCTCCTTCCGGATACGTATTTGTTCGATCGCGGCATGACACGCGCTGAGATGATCAAGCTGATGCAGGACAAGCAGACAGAACTGCTGGAAGATCTGTGGCCGAAACGCGATCCGGATATTCCGGTAAAAACCCCGTATGAAGCCGTCATTCTTGCGTCCGTCGTGGAGAAGGAAACCGGTCTTGTAGAGGAGCAGCCAGAGATTGCGGCTCTGTTCACGACCCGTCTGAAACGCGGCATGCGGCTGGAGAGCGATCCCACGATCATTTACGGCGTTTCGCGCGGTGAGCCGCTGTACAATTCTAAGGGACAACGGCGCACGCTCCGCCGTTCCGAGATCGACACAAAGACCGACTGGAACACCTACCAGATCGACGGATTGCCAAAGACACCAATCTGCAACCCAGGGCGCGGGGCGATCGAGGCAGTCCTGAACCCACCGCATACGGAATACATATTCTTCGTCGCAGACGGCAAGGGCGGGCACCTCTTCGCCAAGACGCTGGCGGAGCACAATCGCAACGTGGCCGCCTATCGCGCCTATGAGCGAAAAGAAATCGCACGGGAGCGGGCAGCGGAATGAGTGTACTTTCGGGGATGACTGGCTTTGCCCGCGTGGCGGGTGAAGCCGAGTGGGGAAGCTGGGCCTGGGAAGCGAAAAGCGTCAATGGCCGCGGGCTGGACGTGCGCGTGAATTATCCGCCGGGAATGGAAGCGCTGGAACGCGCTGTCAAATCGGCTGCAACGAAATTCTTCAAGCGGGGATCCCTTCAGGTCGCACTACGGATTGAACTCGCAAGCGGCGCTGACACGACGACGATCAATAACGCGCTTCTGGATGCGCTGGCCGCTGCCGTCGAGAAGCGGACTGGTACCGCTTTGTCAGGCGATGTGTTCGCCAGCCTGATGAATGTGAAAGGGGTCGTGGAGCCAGGGGCTTCAAACCTGCGTGATCTGGCGGGAGATGACGCGGTCATCAAGCTTTTGGCCAGTGCCGGCGAGGACGCGTTGCAGGCACTGCAAGTCGAGCGGCAGCGCGAGGGCGGTGTCCTGTCGGAGTTGCTGGAGGGCCTTGTGGCCGGCATGGAAGCGCACTGGCGCGAAGCTGGGGAGCTTGCCGCGTCGCAGCCTGCCTTGCTCAAGGAGCGCCTGACGAAGCAGCTGGACGAGCTGGATCCGGGGGGGCGGGTCGACAAGGACCGGATGGCCGCCGAGATCGCGCTGAGCGCCGCCAAGGCGGACGTGCGCGAGGAACTCGACCGGCTGAGCGCGCATTTCGCCTCTGCGAGAGAACTGCTCGCAGGCGGCTCTCCTGTTGGCCGGAAACTGGACTTCCTGGCTCAGGAACTGAACCGCGAAGCCAACACGCTCTGCTCGAAATCCATCAGCCTCGATTTGACGAATGCGGGACTCGGTCTCAAAGGACTAATCGACCAGTTCAAGGAGCAGGCCGCCAATGTCGAATAGCGGACACCCCAAAGACAGCGGCAAGCGCCGCGGCCTCATGCTGGTCCTGTCCAGCCCTTCGGGTGCCGGCAAGACGACGCTCGCCCGCAAGCTGATCGACGAGTTCCACGATGTGAAGCTTTCCGTCTCGGCCACGACACGCACGCCGCGTCCGGGCGAGGAAGACGGAAAGGATTATTTCTTCCGCAGCATCGAAGAGTTTCACGACATGATCGAGCGGCGCGAATTTCTCGAATGGGCGCATGTCTTCGACAAGTATTATGGCACTCCGAAGGCCGACACGGTCGCGCGCCTGGAGGCCGGGGAAGATGTTCTTTTCGATGTCGACTGGCAGGGCGCCGATGCGCTGCATGACCAGATGCCGAATGATGTGGTCTCAGTGTTCATCCTGCCGCCCAGTATCAGCGCGCTGGAGCAGCGCCTGGCCGCTCGGCCGGGCTCGACACCCGAGATCGTCACCCGGCGTATGGAAGACGCCAAGCGGGAGATCATGCATTGGCGGCGGTATGACTATGTCATCGTCAATGAAGACCTTGAAGTCGCTTATCAGCGGCTGCGTCGGATCCTGCTGGTCGAGCGTCTGAAGCGCTTGCGCCAGCTGGACCTCGAAAACCATGTCCGTCGCCTGTTGGGTGAGGCCTGAACCAGAACAGAGCTTGACTTGCACGCGCCATTGACGACGCTCGAAGGTAGTGCGGCGTTTCCACAATCCTACAGGGCCCCTGAATGACTGACCCCGGTGATCCGAAGCCAGACCTGCCAGAACGCGCCCCGGCGCGGCCTGTATGGCTTTTCTGGCTGATCCCTATGGCGGCGCTTGTTGGAATTGTCTGGTTTGTCCTGAGGGGCGACAGATCGCCGGAAGCTGCGGCGGGAGAGGCGGCGGTGACTTCAGAAGCAACCGACACCCAATGAAAAAACCCCGCAGCAGGCGCTGCGGGGTTTTTCTTTGTTCGGATTGTCAGAAGGATCAGGCCTTCGACATCGCCTCTTCAAAGTTCTGGGCGACTTTCTCGATGAAGCCTTCGGTCGTCAGGTAGCCCTGATCCGGGCCGACCAGCAGGGCGAGGTCTTTCGTCATGAAGCCGGCTTCGACGGTTTTCACGATGGTCGCTTCCAGCGTCTGGGCGAACTTGCGCACTTCCGGCGTACCGTCCATCCGGCCGCGATGATCGAGGCCTTGGGTCCAGGCGTAAATCGAGGCGATCGAGTTGGTCGACGTCGCTTCGCCTTTCTGGTGGTTGCGGTAGTGGCGTGTCACGGTGCCGTGAGCCGCTTCAGCTTCGACCGTATTGCCATCCGGGCTCATCAGCACGGAAGTCATCAGGCCAAGCGAACCGTAGCCCTGGGCAACGGTGTCAGACTGGACGTCGCCGTCATAGTTCTTACAAGCCCAGACATAGCCGCCAGACCATTTCATCGCCGCTGCCACCATGTCGTCGATCAGGCGGTGCTCATAGGTGCCGCCGAATTCTGCGAACTTGTCAGCGAACTCAGTGTCGAAAACTTCCTGGAAGATGTCCTTGAAGCGGCCGTCATAGGCTTTGAGGATGGTGTTCTTGGTGGAGAGGTATACCGGCCACTTGCGCTGCAGGCCATAGTTCATGCTGGCGCGGGCGAAGTCACGGATCGACTCGTCGAGGTTGTACATGCCCATCGCGATGCCGGAGCTCGGGAAGTCGAACACTTCGAATTCCTTGGAGTCGGAACCGTCTTCGGCTTCCCACTTCATGGTCAGCTTGCCTTTGCCCGGCACGAGGAAGTCGGTGGCCTTGTACTGGTCGCCGAAGGCGTGACGGCCGACAACAACCGGCTTCGTCCAGCCCGGCACGAGGCGCGGGATGTTCGAGATCACGATCGGCTCGCGGAACACAACGCCGCCGAGGATGTTGCGGATTGTGCCGTTCGGCGAACGCCACATCTTCTTCAGGCCGAATTCTTCCACGCGGGCTTCGTCCGGCGTGATCGTTGCACACTTCACAGCCACGCCATATTGCTTGGTGGCGTTGGCGGCGTCGATGGTGATCTGGTCGTCGGTTTCGTCGCGCTTCTGGATCGACAGGTCGTAGTACTTCAGGTCGACGTCCAGGTAGGGGTGGATCAGCTTGTCCTTGATAAGCTGCCAGATGATGCGGGTCATTTCGTCCCCGTCCATCTCGACGATCGGGTTCTTGACCTTGATTTTCGCCATATTTGGAAGTCCTTGCGCTTGTAATTGTCTGGCAGGCCTATAGCAGAGCCCGGGCAGGCGTCAAAACAGGTTACGACATGGCAGATCACCGCAGTCCGGCCATCATTCTCCACTCGCCCCAATTGGGTGAAAATATCGGCGCTGCTGCCCGTGTCATGCGCAACTTTGGTCTGACGGATCTGCGCCTTGTGACGCCCCGCGACGGCTGGCCGAATCCCGCCGCGGACACGATGTCGGCCGGTGCCTTTGAGGCGGGCGTGACGGTGTCTGTGCATGAAACACTGCAGGATGCGCTGGAAGGTATCACCTGGCTCGCCGCGGCGACGGCGCGGCTGCGGGGGATCGAGAAGCGGGTGGGCGATGCGCAGGATGCGGCCGACGTCGCGCACCAGCGGCTCGGCACCGGGAAATCGGCCATCATGTTCGGGGCGGAGAAGTCCGGCCTGCCGAATGATGCCGTGGCGGTCTCCGATTTCCTGATGACCTATCCGGTCGATGTGGATTTCAAGAGCCTGAACCTCGCTCAGGCCGTCTGCGTGTTCTGCGCGGAGTGGGGGAAGCTCGCCATCGGGCCACGTGCCGACGAGGGGGATAACAAGGCCGGCCTCGGTGATCTCGCCCCGCGTGACGAGCTTTACCGCATGTTCGAGCACTTCGAGGAAGAGCTTGAAAGAGCAGGATATTTCTTCCCGCCTGAGAAGACTCCGCTGATGAAAGACAACCTCCGCGCGGCCCTCATCCGGGCGGACTGGACGCGGCAGGAAGTGCAGACCTTCCGGGGCGCGATCAAGGCGCTGGCGCTCGGCCGGGGCAAGGCGCGGGTGATCCGTGACGACTGATCGCGTCGCTGTCATCGGCTCCGGCCCGGCTGGCCTGATGGCCGCTGAAGTGCTGTCGGAAGCCGGGGTGGGCGTCGACGTCTACGAGGCGATGCCGAGCGCCGGGCGCAAATTCCTGATGGCCGGAAAAAGCGGACTGAACATATCCCATACCGGATCAGGTCATGACTTCCTCATGCGATTCCGTGACTATAGCGGACTATTCCCTGACCATATCGGAGCTTTCGGACCGGACGAGGTGACCCGCTGGATGGAAGACCTCGGCATGCCGGCGCATGTCGGCCCGACGGGGCGAATCTTCCCCCAGTCGATGAAGGCCTCCCCGTTGCTCCGCGCCTGGCTGAGGCGGCTCTCGGAGCAGGGCGTGCGACTCCATCTCAAACACCGCTGGACCGGTTGGACGCAGGAGGGGGCGCTGTCCTTCGATACGCCCGAAGGCGAGTTGATCGTGCCACCTGCAGCGATAGTGTTCGCGCTCGGCGGCGGCAGTTGGCGCCGGCTGGGATCGGATGGCGCATGGGCCAGCCTGTTCGACCAGGCGGGAATCGAAGTGGCGCCATTCCGGCCTTCGAATTGCGGGTTTACCGTGGACTGGTCAGACCGGATGCGGGAGCAATTTGCAGGCGCGCCGGTCAAAGGTGTGAAGCTCTCTGCAGGCGGACAGGCGACGCGCGAGGAGTTTGCGGTCACGGCGCGCGGCGTGGAGAGCGGGGGCGTCTACACACTCTCGGCCGCTCTTGGCGACGAAATCGAAGCCAAAGGCAGCGCCACGCTGTGGCTGGACCTGCTGCCGGACCTGGACGTGGCGGAGACGGCGCGGCGGCTCGCGGCGGCCCCGGCGAAGCAGTCGTTTTCCAACCGGCTCCGCAAGGCGCTCAAGATCACGGGCGTGAAAGCAGCTCTGTTGTTCGAATGCGCAGATCGGGAAACGCTAAACGATCCGGCCCGCGCGGCGGAAGCGATCAAGGCGCTGCCGCTGAAGCTGACGGGGACGGTGCCTGTGGACGAGGCGATTTCGACGGCGGGCGGCGTTGCGTGGAATGCGCTGGACGAGCAGCTGATGCTGAAAGCAAAACCCGGCCATTTCTGCGCAGGCGAGATGATCGCGTGGGATGCGCCGACGGGCGGCTATCTGATCACGGCCTGCATGGCGACGGGCCGGGCGGCCGGACGCGGCGTGCTTGACTGGCTCGCACGCCGCGCCACGGAATAGTCCGGATTACTTGCCCTTCCAGACGGGGGCGCGTTTTTCGATGAAGGCTTTCGGGCCTTCCTTGAAGTCTTCGGTTCCGACGATGCTGGCAAAGGCCTTGCCGCTGTCTTTCCAGAGCTCTTCGTCGGTCTTGCTGGTGGCCTCGATGGCGACTGACCGGCTGGCGGCGACGGCAAGCGGCGCATTGGCCGTGATGCGGGCGGCGAGCTTTTCAGCTTCGGCCATCACTTCGGCTTCCGGGGCAACCTTGTTGACCATTCCAAGCTCATAAGCGCGCTGGGCCGGCAGCGGATCACCCGTCAGGATGACTTCGAGTGCCATCGACTTGCCGATGACGCGCGGCAGCCGGAACAGGCCGCCAGCGCCAGCGACGAGCGAGCGCTTCACTTCCGGCAGACCGAAATTCGTATCGTCTGCGCAGATGATCATGTCGCAGGAAAGAGCCACTTCCGTGCCGCCGGCGAGCGCGGAGCCCGTGATGGCCGCGATCAGAGGCTTGGTGCGCTCACGTTTTGCAATGCCTGCAAAGCCTCCTTTCTTGGTTGAAAGGGCGGCGCCATTGCCAGCCGAGATTTCTTTCAGGTCCGCACCGGCGCAGAAGGCCTTGCCGACGGCGGTGAGAATGCCCACCCACACTTCCGGATCGGATTCCATCTGGTCGAGCGCGGCTTCCATCGTCTGGGCCATTTCGCCATTGATGGCATTGCGGGCTTCCGGGCGATTCATTGTGATGATGGCGACGTGGCCCTTTTTTTCATATTCGACTGGCATATGGCTTCACTCCCTGATGCACATGTTGACTCGTTGCGGGCGAAGTAAACGCGTTGACGCTGCGTCCGCGCAAGGCCTGCCAAGGATGTGATTTTTGTGCGGGTGCGAAGGCGATTTTCCGCTTGGCAAACCTTGGGGAAGCCCCTCCAGCATATCGGCATGGAACTGAATCTGAGCCCCGAATACGAAGCCTTCCGGCAGGACGTGAACCGTATCCTGACGGAAAATTCCCATCTTGCCCCCGGGCCGGAAGACAGAGGGATGAAACATCCCAAGCGTCTCGCCTGGCAGAAATTCCTGATCGAGAACGGGCTGACAGCCCGAACCATCCCGAAGGAATATGGAGGATACGGCGCTGAGCCGGACTTGCTGAAGTCCCGGATCATTGCGGAAGAGTTTGCCCGCACGGGTATCGCCCGGCCAATGGGCGGGCAGGGTATCTCCATGCTGGTGCCGACCCTGCTAGAACTCGGCACGCCGGAGCAGAAGGAAGCCTACATTCGTCCAACGCTGTATGGTGAGATGATCTGGTGCCAGGGGTATTCAGAGCCGGGCGCAGGATCGGACCTTGCTGCGGTGCGCACGGCAGCGGTGGAAGACGGCGACGATTTCATCATCAACGGCCAGAAAATCTGGACCTCCACCGCAAAGCAGGCGGACATGATTTTCTGCCTTGTACGGACGGACCCGGACGCGAAGAAGCACGAAGGTATCAGCTATGTCCTGTTCTCCATGGAGACTCCGGGCATTGAAGTGCGGCCGCTGGTCGACATGACCGAGAACGCGAACTTCAACGAAGTGTTCTTCACCGATGTGCGCGTGCCGCAGAGCGGGATCGTGTTCGAGAAGAACAAGGGCTGGCAGGTGGCAAACGCCACGCTGACACATGAACGCGGCATGCTGGGTGATCCGAATGCCACCAAGGCGCGGTTCCTTGAACTCGTCGAACTGATGAAGGCCGAGACGCTGAATGGCGAACGCCTGATCGATAACCCGTTGCTGCGCGACCGGCTGATCAAGCTGCAAGGCGAAGTCTATGCGATGCAGGCGAACGGCCTGCGCGTGACGACGGCCAGCCTGAAGCGGGAAAGCGCAGGCCTCGCGGGCCTGATCGTCAAGCTGCAGGGCTGTGAACTCAATCACCAGATTGCCGGCCTCGCCATCGACGCGCTGGGCGAGCTTGGTATTCTCTATGGCGAGGGAGACCATCTGAGAGCGGATGGGTCCTGGCAATGGCGCTACATGTATGACCTCGGCCTGATCATTGGCGGCGGCACGGCGCAGATCCAGAAGAACATCATCTCCGAACGCGGCCTCGGCATGCCGCGCGAACCCAAGCCGGCAAAGGTGTAAGTCATGGAATTCGCACTCTCAGAAGACCAGCGTATGCTGCAGGATTCGATCAGCGGATTCCTGAAGGACAACGCGTCCCTCGACACGATCCGTAAGATTGCCGATGGCAATGCGGAGGCGAAAGCTGGACTGGATGCCGGCCTCGCGGAAATGGGCATCATGGGCTTGTACGTCCCAGAGGCGATGGGCGGTTCCGGCCTTGGCTTGCTGGAAGCCTGCCTTGTGCAGGAAGCGCTGGGCTACACTGTCGCGCCTTCCGGCTTCCTGGCGGCGACGGTTGCGGCGGACCTGCTGGCGAAGGATCAGGCAACTTATGCCAGCGGCATTGCGGATGGAGAGAAGGTGTTTGGCCTGGCCCTGACAGAGCTGGCCTCGCGCCGCGATGGTTCGGGTGTGACGGCTGACAATGGCCGCCTCAGCGGCACCAGCCTGCTCGCCGATGTGCCGACTGGCGCGACACATGTTCTGGTCGCGGACACGAGTGGCGCCTGTCACGTGGCCAGTGGCTGGTCCGCCAAGCCGATGCGCACGATTGACCGGACACGTACGTTCCAGGAACTCGCCTTCGACGGCGTCGCTGCGGAAGCCAGCACACAATCCGACCCGTCAGCGCTGGCGGTTGCTCGTCTGTTGGTCGCTGCGGATACGCTGGGCGCGGCTCAGGCGATGATCGACAAGGCGGTGGAGTATGCGAAAGAGCGAAAGCAGTTCGGCCGTGTCATTGGGTCGTTCCAGGCGGTGAAGCATCTCTGTGCTGAAATGGCTGCGAAGCTGGAGCCTGCTCGGGCCCTCGTCTGGCACGCGGCCTATGCGATGGACACGAAGGACCCGGAAGCGCTGGTCATGGCAAACCTCGCAAAGGCGCACCTCGCCGAAGTCGGCACGTTCGTCGCGAAGACCGCGACCGAAGTGCATGGCGGCATGGGCTTCACGGACCTTCTGGGTCTGCACTACTGGTTCAAACGCATCGGCGTGAACCGGCAGCTGTTCGGCAGCCCGGAACAGGTGCGTCAGACCGCGGCGGAGCTGCAGGGCCTGGTCGCCGCCTGATCAGATGCGCTCCGTCAGGCCTGACGGCGCAGGATCGTTTCCGGTTCTGCGCACAGGGCCTGCATGGGATTTTGCCGGAAACAGAGATGGTCTTCCGCGTCCAGCAACCCGCGAAGCCAATCGAGCACGTTGACGCAGCGCTCCAGCTGGCGGGAACGTTCCGGGAAGGACAACCTGATGTCCGCCCGGGCTTCCGGTATGGCGCAGATGCGCTGAAGGTCCGGATGTGCGGCTTCCACAAATGTGGGGAGTGCACATAGCGCTGCGCCGCTGCGGCATTCCGCGAGCACGGCGGCGAGGCTGTTCGAAACGGGCGAGCGCTGGCAGAACTGACGCAGGGCAGCCGAATGTGCACCGGGACTCGACGAGGCGGCATAACAAATTGTTCTGGGAAATGGTGCCCGGGGGCGGAATCGAACCACCGACACGCGGATTTTCAATCCGCTGCTCTACCCCTGAGCTACCCGGGCGGGCCGTGGGGAAGGGCGCTATCTAACGGAGCCCTGCGGGCTTGTCCATGCCGATTTCAGTCTTCTGCTGACATATCCCCGGCCTCGCCAGGACGGGGGGAGTCCTCGTCGTCAGTCACCGGCGGTCCGGGAATGGCGTAACCTTCATTGAGCCACCTGCCGAGGTCCACATCGGCGCAGCGTTTGGAGCAGAAAGGCCGGTACTCAGCGGAGACCGGTTTCTTGCGGCATTGGGCGCATTTCGGTTGGCGTTTCTCGGGGGGCACAGGCTGGCTCATGGGATTACGGAGACAAGTGGGGATTTCGGATCGGTCGAGTTGTAAGTGAAGCGGTCGCCGTACTTTTCCGCAAGGGCCTGTCTGACAGTCGTGCCCTCACGATTGAGCCATTCGAGTGCATGCTCCGGCAGATCAAGACGAAGCTTGTCCATGCGTTTGGCCCGCGCTTCCTGCTCCAGCAACCGGAATCCGTCGAAACAAACAGTTCTCGAATTCTTTTCTCCGGAAGGGGCCAGCAGGCGTTCCGCCATGGGGGTCTCAGCCCATTCGATCGAGGCCTGCAGGAGGCCAAGTTCTGATGGCAGCAGCACCCGGACGCGTTGGCTGGAGATGTCCTGGAAGACCTGGTTGAACCGGTCGCGGACCTGTTTGCCTGCTTCGCGGTTCAGCGGGCTGACGCAGTCCATGACCACGATGCCGCCGAGGTTTCTGAGCCTGATCTGCCGGGCGAGTTCGGCGGCAGCATCCTGATTGACCTTGAGCGCACGGTTCGCCGCCCGTCCCGTGTCAGTCCGGCCGGATGTATCGACATCCACGGCGACGAGCGCGCGGGTGCGTTCCAGGGTGATGTTGCCACCGGCGGGCAGGTTCACGGCATCTGAAATGACCATGTCGAACGCCATGGCAACCGTGTGGTCACCCGGCTCGACTTGCTCTATCTGAGCTGAGTCCCAGGGCTTGAGAGAGGAGAATTCGGGCGTCTGGTCGGCAAGGCCCACCCGGGCGAGCTTGCTGCCCTCACGGGGTTCGGCGACGACCCGCAATTCGAGCGATTGGCCCTCCGTCAGTCCGTGGCCTTCTTTAAGTCGGAGGAAAGCTTCACCGGCCCTATTGTCCAACTCGATGAAGCCGCCGCCCTGTCCAAGCGCAATTGCGCGTAGGCGCCCCGTTACCGTCTTGCCGAGCTGAACGGGCCTGTCTTCTGTCAGGCGGGAAAGGCGGACCGAAACCGGGCGGCCCGTTTCATCCAGCGCAACTTCACGCGTTTCCGCGGCGCATACTTCCTGAAGAATGCGAGCCGCGGGCATGTCCTCAACCGAGTTCCTTGATGAGGGCAGCCGTCACCGGGTCGTCTGCGGCGGTATCACCTGCCAGCGCCGGTTTCAGGCGGGTGGCCATTGTCTTGCCGCGCTCGACGCCCCATTGGTCGAACGGGTTCAGGCCCCAGAGTTTGCCGGCGAAATAGGTCCGGTGCTCGTAGAGGGCCACGAGACTGCCGAAGGCTTCCGGACCGAACGCCTTGTGGTGCAGGAAGGAAGACGCCCGGCCGCCCACATGGACTTTCTGTTTCGCCACGGCCTCGGAGAGGTCGGGCTCTTCAGCTTTCACCTCTTCCAGCGAGCGTCCATTGGCCAAGACTTCAGCCTGCGCCAGCGCGTGGGCCGTAAGGGCAGTGATGCCTTCCGGGTCGCGGTCGAAATCCGGTGCGAGAATGAATTCGCAGGGCACGTTTTGAGACCCCTGATGCAGCCATTGGTGATAGGAGTGTTGCCCGACGGAGCCTTCACCGCCCCACAAAGCAGGTGCTGTGGCGTAGGGCGCTGGCGTGCCAGCCGGACCGACAGTCTTTCCGTTCGATTCCATTTCCAGCTGCTGCAGATAGGTCGGCAGCATACGAAGCCGATGGGAATAGGCGAGCATGACCCGCATACTGCGTTCCACGAATGAGGCATTCCAGAAGTCGAGCAGGGCGAGGCGCATCGGCAGGTTTTCGGCGAGCGGTGTGGTGCGCGTGTGCGCATCCATGTCGGCCGCGCCTTTGAGGATCGCTTCGAACGTGCCGGCTTTCAGGTAGATCATGCAGGCCAGCGACGCAGCCGACCACAGCGAGAAACGCCCGCCGACAGACAGCGGCATGTCGAAAAGATAGCCGTCATTCCCGGCGAACCAGGCTTTTGCCCGTTCGGGATTAGCTGTCACGAGCGCGATCTGGCGGCTGGCTTCGGCGCCGAGAGAGGCTTCCATCCATTTGCGGGCCCGGCCGAGATTGTAGAGTGTCTCTTCCGTGCCGAATGATTTCGAGACACCGATAACCAGGGTTGTTGCCGGGTCTAGGCCGGTCAGGGCGTGTTCCAGATCCCACGGGTCAACATTGGCGCAGAAGCGCAGGTCGATGCCAGGGGCAGCGAGGTCTGTAAATGCATCCGCGACCAGGCGGGGACCGAAATCCGATCCGCCAATTCCGATGTGAAGCACGGCCTTGTAGGGCGTGCCTGCGATAGTCCGGATTTCTCCCTCCTGAACCCGCCGGGCAAACTCAAGGGCAGGTAGCACGCTCTGGCGGACGGTTTCGGCTTCTCCGGAAAGCGGCGCTTGTGCACGCAGCGCCCAATGCAGGGCCGGGCGGTTCTCCGATGGGTTCACGATGTCACCATCGAACAGAGACGCGGCCGCTGCTTCCAGCCCTGCCGTCTCACCATGGGCGAGCAAAGCGGCGTCTGCTTCTGCGTTCAGGTGCTGGCGGGAAAGGTCCGCCGTCCAGCCAGCAGCGGACAGTGCAGACCGACCGGCCCGGGCCGTTGCAAGGTCCTTCAGAGACGCGGCCTTGAGGGATGCGGCGAGGGAACCTAGATCAGCGCTCATATGGCGGGTCCTTTCCGTTGCTGGAAGTCACGGATTACCCATGGTTCGGCGCTGGGCGCAAGATGTGGTCCGGATAGGTGCAGCCGAACGCAAATGTGCGCTTGAATCCCTCGCCACACATGGGTATGAGGCCCGTTTAACAGGCCGCCGGCCTGGTTTGGTATCCCGTCCGGTGGGCCGGACAGAACACAAATTCAAGGAGAGGCCCGATGGGCAAGGCAAAGTTT
>NZ_AWFE01000080.1:0-24445 GCF_003263315.1 Hyphomonas sp. GM-8P | reverse complement strand
TGTCCGGATCCGGCCACCGTTTCAGCGCTTCAAGCAGCTGAACGGTCAGCCCGCCGGAGACGAGGGCGATGGCGGCGGGCATGCGGTGGGTGTTCGGGATAGGCGGCACGTGCGGCCGGGCCTCACCCGCCGCCTGCCAGCGCTGGATCGTGCGGGCGAGACATTTCGCCTGGCGCTTGTGGTGTTTCAGCGTGTCCAGCATGGCGTTCCAGCGCGCGATCAGCGGTGCGGCTGGGACAGGGCCGCGTTCCGGAACCGTGACCGGTCCTTTCAGGAAATACGGACATGGGCGCGAGGGCGCGGGCACCATGGTGAAGACATAGCGGTATTCCGTCTCTTCCTTCTTCGGCTCATAATAATTGATGCCGGTGCGCGGCTTCAGCGGCGCGAGCTCCAACCGCAGCGCCAACAGGAAGATCAGACGGCGGAGCAGCATGGCGAGGCGCTTCAGCTCCGCCCGCACGCACCGGTTCACCGGTTTTGCAATCGTCTCAGGCGTCTTGAACAAGTCCACATTCACGTCCGCTTCGGCAATCGCGCGGGCAATCGTGTAAAAGGCCTGGGAGAAGAATTCGGTGCGGTTTGTCATGCCCGGGAGACTGGCATGGAAGGTTACCCGGGAGGATAGAATGGACGATTTATTGCGCGCTGTATAACAGGTCCGGGCATGCGGTGGTGGGTTGAGGCAGAGTCGATACCCACCCGCTTTGCTGCCATCCTAAAGCACTACGGTGGTGCAAACATATGCCCCTGCATGACTTGTCATGACTATAACGGACTATGCCGGACTATAGCGGATCAATCGCCTTCTTCGGATCGGCGGGCGGCTTCGCGAAGGCGGGCGAAGAGGATGGCCGGGTCTTCTTCCGAAACGTCGGCATCCTCGGGCGAGACATATTGCTCGTCCTCTTCCTCGTCTTCGGCAAGCACAGGCTCGAACGGATCTTCCTCTGCAACGCCGGCCGCGGCTTCGCGCTGGATTTCAAACGCCTCTTCGATCTCGTCATCATCCGCATCGTGCGCGTCGGAGCGGAGGCGTCCGATCACGGTCTCCCCACCGACGAGTGACTGGCCCGGCCATATCAGCTGGCCGGAACTGGTGGGAATGAAGAGATCGCACCAGCCGCCGAGGCGTCGCGTGCCGCACGGTTTGCCGAGGCGGGCAATGTCGCCTGCGTTCATGTCGATCTCAATACGCGGGCCGAAACCACCAGACGCGAGGCGGATGCCGACCTGCTGGCTATGACTTTCAAAGCACATCCATGCCCGGGCGAGCCCCTCGTCATCCGCGCGCATGGCGATCGGGATGGAGGAGTCGCCCTCTTCCAGCGTGACATGTTCCAGGCTGCCGGAGATCGGCGTGTAGATCTTGTTCGTGGAGACCGGCGCCGAAGAGATGCGTACACGGGTCACGACAGGCGTGTGCAGGCGCAGTTCGGGCGGTGCCTCAACCTGTTTAATCGACACGACGATGCCGTCACACGGTGCGACGATACCGCTGGCGAGTTCCGGCGGAGTCCGCTGCGACCAGCGGGTCGCCAACAGGGTCGCGATAAAGGCGAGAAAGCCGAGCCAGAACAGCGGTGCCCACAGCCAGCCGAGCAGCAGGGCGCCGAGGAATACAGCGAAGGCCACGACGATGCCTTCAATGTCGAAGCCGCCATTCAGCCAGGGCGTGGACTTGTGGTCCAGGTCATCCATAATTCAGCACGCTTTCTTTTCCCATCCCAACTTTTTAGGGCCCTTATTCGGCCGCAAGTTCGAGATTCGCACTGCGGGCCTGTCTTTCCCACATATCAGCATATTTCCCGTGCTTTGACAGCAGGGTGGCATGATCTCCTCGCTCGATCACCTGCCCGGCTTCCAGCACGAGGATTTCATCAGCGGACTTCACGGTAGACAGGCGGTGGGCAACCATCAGCGTGGTGCGGCCCTGGGAGGCTTCGTCGAGCGCTTCCTGCACGGCCTGTTCGGTGGCGCTGTCGAGGGCCGAGGTCGCCTCGTCCAGCACGAGGATGGCCGGATCGGCAAGAATAACGCGGGCGATGCCGACGCGCTGTTTCTCGCCGCCGGAGAGCTTCAGGCCCCGCTCACCAACGCGGGTGTTCCAGCCTTCGGGCAGGCTTTCGATGAAGTCGAGCAACTGGGCCCGGCGGGCGGCGTCGCGCACTTCCTCATCCGTCGCATCCGGGCGCGCATAGGCAATGTTGCTGCGAATCGTGTCGTTGAAGAGGACCACATCCTGCGGCACGAGGCCGAGTGCGCGGCGGAGCGATTCCTGCGTCAGATCCCGCACGTCATGGCCATCGACCAGCACGCGGCCGGATTTGACGTCATAGAAGCGGAAGAGGAGTTTCAGCAGGGTTGATTTGCCCGCGCCGGACGTGCCGACAAAGGCGATTTTCTTGCCGGGCTCCAGCTCGAAGCTGACATCCTGCACGCCGACGGCGCGGCCCTCATGGCTGAAGGAGACGTTCTCGAATTTCACGCTGCCGACGGGATGCGCGAGCTCGATGGCATCCGGCGCGTCGGTGATTTCGGGTTTCATGTCGAGCAGGCCGTAGAGCTTTTCGAGGTCCACCGCGCCCTGCTTGATCTCGCGCCAGGCCCAGCCGAGGATGTTCAGCGGCGCATAAAGCGACAGCATCATCAGCATGACGGCCGTTAGGTCGCCGATCTGCATCGTGCCGTTGATGACGTTCCAGGCCGACAGGACCAGCACGGCGGCAAGGCCGCCATTCATCACGAAGGCCTGCGTGGCGTTCAGGATGTACATGGACCGGACGGTCTCTACATAATGATGGTTGTAATTGGCCATCGCCTTGCCGAAGCGGTCGGTTTCCCGGCGCTCGGCGGCGAAGGATTTCACCGTCTCGAAATTGGTGAGGATGTCGACCGAGGTGGCGCGGAAATGCGTGTCGGCCTCGTTCATCTTGCGTCGCTGGCGCACGCGCCATTCGGTGATGATGACCGTCGCGACGACATAGATTGCGATTGTGGCGACCGCGATAAGCGCGAGTTTGTAGTCATAGGCGAGACCCAGCGCGACGGAGGCCAGGATCAGGCGCACGAAAGTGGGCCCAATATTGAAGGCGAGGAAGCGGATTAGGTAGTCGATGGCGCTGGCGCCGCGCTCGATCACACGGTTGAGGGCGCCGGTACGGCGGGTCTGGTGGAAGTTCAGCGACAGGAGCTGGGCATGGCCGAAAGCATCGACGCTGGCGACGCGCTGGGCATCCTGGCTGACCGGCGAGAACAGCCAGTCGCGCAGCTGGGGCATGGCGCCGGCTGCGAACCGCACGCCAATGCCGAAAGCGAGCCAGATGGCCGCTGTGCTGAAGGAGGCTGCTGCGCCGCCGGACGGGGCGACCTGGTTGATCGCGTGGCCGACAACGAGCGGTGAGACGACTTCCAGCACCGAGGCGCCGAGCGTCAGCAGGACGGCAATCGCGATGACCGGGCGCCATTTCGCCAGTTCAGGCCGCCAGAGCAGCTTCAGGATGCGCCCGATGGAGGGGCCGAGGCCGCCATCGGCGCTTTCGATCTTGTCGTGGTTCTGGCTGGTATGTGGAGGACTCATTCCCCCGGATATGGGGCCGTTTGGGCCCACAGGGAACCCGAAAGCGCCGCTTTGAGCCTGAAAGCGCCTGAATTTCGCGCTGGCGCGGGCAAATGGCGCCCCATATGAGGGAAGGAATGAGAAAAGAAAACGAGGTTCAGGGGATGTCGAATTTGCGGTCGGTCTGCGTGTATTGCGGTGCGTCAGGCGACGTGCGTCCGGACTATATCGCGCTGGCTGAACGGCTGGGCCGGGAACTTGCGAAACGCGATATCCGGCTGGTCTATGGCGGCGGCGGCGTCGGCCTGATGGGCGCCTGCGCACGGGCGGCGCACGAATCGGCCGGCGACGTGCTGGGCATCATGCCCCGCTTCCTGCTGAGCAAGGAAATGATCTACGAGGATGTCGAACATCGTATCGTCGAGGACATGCACACCCGCAAGCAGATGATGTTCGAGGAGTCGGACGCCTTCATCGTGCTGCCGGGCGGTATCGGTACGCTGGAGGAAGCCGTCGAGATCCTGTCCTGGGCGCGCCTCGGCCTGCACGCAAAGCCGATGGCCTTCCTCGACGAGGACGGCTTCTGGACGCCTTTCTTCGAGCTGATGCGCCACATCATCGACGGCAAGTTCACGCCGGAAAGCTTCCGCGAGGCCCTCGTCCACAGCAATACGCCGGAAAAGGCGATCGATGCGCTGTGCGACCGGATCGTGATGCTGGGCCAGTAGGCCCCCCGCCCTTGAGCCAATCGGGTGCCTAGACTCCCGTGAAGCCCTGCACTTCCTCGACTGTCTTTTTCGTGAAGTCCATGCCGAGTGACAGGACCAGCGCCGAGGCGATGAAGATCGAGGAATAGGTACCGATAAAGATACCGAAGATCAACGCGAAGCTCATGCCCTGCAGCACCGGGCCGCCGAGGAAATAGATCGCGAACAGGGAGATCAGCGTCGTGCCGGAGGTCAGCAAGGTACGCGACAGGGTCGTGTTCAGCGACATGTCGATCACTTCGCGGTCCGGCATCTTCTTGTACTTGCGGCGATCTTCCCGGATCCGGTCGAACACGACGACCGTGTCGTTCATGGAGTAACCGATGATGGTCAGCAGGGCCGCGATGGAGGTGAGGTTGAACTCGATCCGCAGCAGCGCAAACATGCCGAGCGTGATGATCACGTCGTGCGCCAGCGCCGCGATGGCCCCCACCGAGAACTGCCACTGGAAGCGGAACCAGATATAGACCAGCATCATGGCCAGGGCGACAATCAGCGCCGTAATCCCGTCCGTGAACAGTTCTTTCGACACTTTCGGGCCAACGGAGTCGTTGCGCAGGAAATCGCCGTTCTCAACGCTCAGATTAAACGCATCCGACAATGTCTGCACGATCAGTTCGTTGGTGGCACCGGACGCGCGTTCCGCTTTCTGCTCGTCCGACAGCGACTGGAAGTCTTCGCCAAGGAGATCCGGCGGCGCTTCGCCGAATTTCACAACGACGATCTCGCGCCCGTCCGTTCCGCGGGCACTGTTGACCTCGGCATTGATCGGCATCGCGGCGCGGACGGCCGGCACAGTGACCGTATCGGTCTTGGCCAGTTCCATGACCGTACCGCCGGCGAAATCGACGCCGAAATTGAGGCCGCGCGTTCCCAGCAGGAAGGCGGAAGCGGCAATCAGGATCATCGAGAACAGAGCCCCGGCGATCCGCATGTTCATGAAGGGGACGTTTGTCCGTTCGGGCCAGTACTTGATCAGCATAGCGTCTCTCCAGCCCCTAAATCCCGAACCGCTTGGGTTTCAGCAGTTTCATATATCCGACCGTGATCATCCGGGTGACGACATAGGCCGTGAAAACAGACGTCACGATGCCGATCGACAGGGTCACGGCAAAGCCTTTCACCGGACCGGAGCCCAGCAGGTAAAGGATCGTCGCGGCGATCAGCGTGGTGATGTTGGCGTCCATGATGGTCGACAACGCACGCTCATAGCCGGCCTGCGTGGCCGTCCAGGGCGAGCGGCCTTCACCCTGCTCTTCCCGGATCCGTTCGAACACCAGCACGTTGGCGTCCACCGCCATACCGATGGTCAGGATGATACCGGCGATGCCCGGCAAGGTCAGCGTCGCCCCCACACCGGACAGACCGGCAAAGATCAGGATGATGTTGCAGGACAGGGACAGCACCGCGAAGAAGCCGAGCGTCCCGTAGATCAGCACCATGAAGACGGCGACGGCAGCCAGGCCGATCAGGGCTGCCGTGTAGCCGGCATTGATCGAGTCCTGTCCGAGCGTCGGGCTGACGGTCCGCTGGTCGAGGAATTGCAGCTTGGCCGGCATCTCACCCGCCTCAATGATGGCGGCGAGGTCGATGGCTTCCTGCTGGGTGAAGTTACCCGTGATGCGAACGTTACCGCCCGGGATCGGCTCGTTGATGTTCGGCGCCGACATGACGTGATCGTCCAGCACGATGGCAAACTGCTTGCCAGTGTTCTTGGCCGTCGTCTCATAGAATTTGCGCGCGCCGTTGCCATTCAGACGGAAGGTGATCTGCGGACGGTTTTGTTCGTCAAAGCCTTGCGCGGCATTGGCGATGTCGGACCCGACGATCTCCGGAATATTGTTCACCAGCAGCGGGCCTGTCTCGTCGCCCGTCAGTAGGCGGAAACCCGGTTTCACAGCACCGGCCTGCGCAGCCTGGATCGCGGCGGGGCTGGAATCGACCAGGTTGAAGGTCATCCGGCCATCGCGGTTCAGCAGGTCTTTCAGGCGCTGCGGGTCCGGCTCGCCCGGGGCTTCCAGAATGATCCGGTTGTTGCCCTGCGGCGTGATCGAGATTTCGGAAACGCCTTCCGGGTCCACGCGGCGGCGCACGATCGTCATTGTCTTGTTGAGGGCATCCTTCAGCAGCGATTCCTCAGCGGCCTGCGGCACGGTGATGGTGATCGTGTCCTTGCCGGAAATGCGCATTTCATACATCTGCGCGCCGCCAATGACGCCGCCGACGGGGCCGTTCAGCTTCTGAAGGCGCTTCAGCGCGTCTTCGGTGCGGAAATTGCCATCGGCGTCAGGACGGGTCAGCCGTACGACCAGTTCGCGGCCCTTCACTTCCGGAAGGTTGAAGATGCGGTCCGACTGCGGCGTGGTGAGAGTCGACGACACGTCGCGGGACAAAACGTCGAGGCGGTTGGCCACGACTTCATCGGCCTCGATTTCCATCATCAGATAGACGCCGCCCTGAAGGTCCAGCCCCAGATTGACGCCCTTCTTCGGCATCCAGCCCGGCGCGCCGGACATGTTCACCACGTTTGGAAGCGCCAGGACGACGCCCCACAGAAGAATCACAGCAATCAGGCCGATCTTCCAGGGTGGAAACTGAAGCATTTGGGAATCCTTGAATGGCCGCGCCCATGGGCGCAGGGCTCAGTCGTTGGGCCTAGTCGTTTGCGGCGACCGGCTCGGCCTTGCCCCGCACCTCGATGACCATGGTCTTGATCACGCGAACTTTCACGTTTTCACCCAGGTCGAGGGAGATTTCGTCGTCAAACACCTTGTTCACCTTGCCGACGAGGCCGCCGGAGGTGACGACCGTGTCGCCCCGCTTCAGGGCCGTCAGCATGGAGGAGTGTTTCTTGGCGCGCTGCTGCTGCGGGCGGATCAGCAGGAAGTAGAAGATGGCAACCAGGCCGATCGGCATGATCAGCAATTCGAACAGGCCACCGCCCGGACGGCCACCGGCTTCCTGAGCCACCGCCGGAAGCGCCGACAAAGCAGCTCCGATGAACAGCGCTACGTGCTTGTTCGCCATGATTTTCCTCTCTTCTGGCCCCTGAAAAAGATACGCCCCTATAGCTGTGGCTGCAGGGATTGGCAAACAAGGGCTGCAGGCGCGAATTCGCAGTCAGAGCGCCTGTGCAGGGCCTTCGCGCAACAGTGGCAACGCATGCCGGAAGCCCAGCCGCTGGCGCTCGCTATTCTCGTGCAGGCGCATCAGGACCTGCCCATCTGACGTGACCACCGGAGCTACCAGCAAGCCGCCCTTGCCAAGCTGGCTGAGCAGGACATCCGGAATCTCTGTCACAGCCCCAGCCAGCAGGATCCGGTCGTACGGTCCCCGTTCCGGCCAGCCGAGCAAGCCATCGCCGCAGCGCACCGCCAGGTTGGGCAATTCGAGATCCAGGATTCGCCGCCGGATGGCGTCTGTCAGGGTGTTGAAACGCTCCACCGCAAACACGTCCGCCGCCAGCTGCGCCAGCAGGGCCGCCGTGTAGCCGGAGCCCGCGCCGATCAACAGGACACGGGATTCATTGCCTTTTTCCAGATCGAGCGCCTGGATCAGCTGCCCCGTGGTGACCGGACGCGGAATGATCTGGCCGCATGGGATCGGCACCATGGCATTCTCGAAAGCGAGATTGGTCAGCCCCGGATCGTCGATGAAGGCGGCGCGGTCGATGGTTTCCATGGCCTGCAGCACGCCGTCATCGGTCACGCCCTCCTGCCTGAGGTGGAGAACGAGCCGGGCTGCGCGAAAGGGATCGGCGATCAGGCCTGCCATGACTCCCGAAGCTTTTGGAGGAACGCCTCGTGCGTCAAGTCCACATGTAGCGGAGACACCGAAACATAGCCCTCATAGATCGCTCTTAAGTCAGTTCCTTCATCAGGTTTGGACAATTTGCCCCTGTAGCCGATCCAGTAATAATCGTTCCCGCGCAGGTCTTCCCGCCGGTCGGTGTGGATGATCGACTCGTCGCGGAAGCCCTGACGGGTAATCTGAACGCCGCGGACGTCCTCGGGTTCGACATCCGGGAAGTTCACGTTCATCACCACATCGTCCGGCCAGCCCATGTCGATCAGCGGGCGCAGCGTCTTCGCGCCCCAGGTCCGGGCCGTGTCCCATGGCAAAGAGCCGCGCTCGCGGAAATTCTGGGACTGGCTGAGCGCGATCGACGGAATGCCCAGCTGCATGCCGAACATGGCCGCCGCGATCGTGCCGGAAAAGCTCGTATCCTCGGCGATGTTCTGGCCGCGATTGACGCCGGAGAGGACAAGGTCCGGCTTGTCGGGCATCAGGTCATGCGTCGCCAGCAGCACGCAATCGGACGGCGTGCCGGTGATCGCAAAAGCGCGGGCGCCGACCTTGCGGGTGCGCACCGGATGCGTCAGCGAGATGGCGCGGCCCTTGCCGGACTGTTCCTCTTCCGGCGCCGCAATCCAGATGTCGTCCGACAGCTCCTTGGCGATTTCCTCCAGCACCGACAGGCCGGGGGCATTGATGCCATCATCGTTCGTGAGGAGGATTCTCACGAGATGACCTCAAGGCCGCCAAGATACGGGCGCAGGGCCTCAGGGACGGTGATGGAGCCATCTTCGTTCTGGTAGTTCTCGATCACGGCGACCAGTGTCCGGCCGACGGCGAGGCCTGAGCCGTTCAGCGTGTGCACGAATTCCGGTTTTGCGCCGGGCTCGGGCCGGTAGCGCGCGTCCATCCGGCGGGCCTGATAGTCGCCGCAATAAGAGCACGAGCTGATCTCGCGATAGGTGTTCTGCGACGGCAGCCAGACTTCGAGGTCATAGGTCTTGCGCGCCCCTGCCCCCATGTCGCCCGTGCAGAGCAGCATGCGGCGGAACGGCAGGTCGAGCCGCTTCAGCACGGTCTCGGCGCATTCCGTCATGCGCTCCAGCTCCGCGAGCCCCTCTTCCTCGTTCGCAACGACAGAGACAAGCTCGACCTTGTTGAACTGGTGCAGGCGGATCATGCCCCTGGTGTCACGCCCCGCACTGCCCGCTTCCGACCGGAAGCATGGCGTGTGTGCGGTGAAACGGCGCGGCAGGTAGGACGCTTCGATGATTGTCTCACGGACTATGTTCGTTAGCGACACTTCCGCCGTCGGGATCAGCCAGTGATCGGCTGTGGTCTTGAACAGGTCTTCTGCAAACTTCGGCAACTGGCCGGTGCCGACCAGCGCCTGGTCTTTCACCAGAAGCGGCGGCGAGCATTCCGTGTACCCATGTTCCAGGGTCTGCAGGTCCAGCATGAAGGAGGCGAGCGCGCGTTCCAGCCGGGCAAGCTGGCCCGATAGCAGCACGAAGCGCGCACCGCTCATCTTGGCGGCGGTTTCGAAATCCATCATACCGAGGGCTTCGCCGAGGTCGGCATGGTCTTTCGGGCCGTTGATGCGCTTCGGTTCGCCCCAGCGGTGCTGCTCGACATTCGTCTCTTCGTCCTGTCCTTCCGGCACATCGTCCAGTGGCAGGTTCGGCAGGCCATAGAGCAGTTCGTTCAGTTCGGCGCGGGCCGCCTCTTCCTGCTCGGCGCAGGCCTCAATGGTTTCCTTGGCATCGGCCACGACCTTGCGCAGGCGCTCGAATTCCGCCTCGTCACCGGACGCCTTCGCCTTGCCGATCAGCTTGGACGTTTCATTGCGCAGTTTCTCGGCTTCCTGCTTGTCGGTCAGGGCCGTACGCAGGGCCGCATCGTGGCGGTGAATATCATCCACCGCATCGCCGAGGCCCGGCTTGCGCCGGTTCCAGGCCTTGCGGAAGGCTTCAGGGTTTTCGCGGATCGCACGGAGGTCAAACATCGGATCGGGCCTTCGATGACTTTTAAGGGTCTTCTATAGCCCCAGCGTCTAATCCGCTGCGGCAGGCGCGTCCACTTGCGTTTCAGCCGCAGCCGGCTTTTCTGCCGGCTTCTCGACGGCCGTATCGATCACTTTTTCCGGCGCCTTCCCGTTGGATTTCTCAGGCGGCTTCTCCGACGCCGTTTCCACAGGCGGTTCCGGCTTTTTGGGCGGCGGCGCCAACGGCGATGGCACACCGACCATGCGTCCACGGCGGCCACGCGGCCCGCGGACACGGCACACGATCCGCACCGTCTTGTCGGCGAGTTCCGTGACCTCAATGTCCGGGTTTTCCTTCGACAGCTTGTGCATCAGCGTCTTGAAGTTCTTCTGGCCCAGCCACGGCTTCACCCGGTTGCCATACTTGGTCTGGAAGCCTTCCATGCCCTCCAGCGCCCGGATCACCTTGTTGCGCGGCAGCGGCTGGTCAGGGGTGCGGGCGCCAAGCTGCATCACAATATCGGCGGCGAGCCGTATCTGCTGGACCGCGTCCGGCGTGCCGTTTGCCTTCTCGACTCGTACCGCCTCGCGCACTTTCTTCATCAGCGGCGAGCGGCGCTCCGCCTGCTGGCGCAGCGGGGCGATCACCGGTGGATCGGAGCGAAGCTTGTACCATTTGCGCGGTGCACGCTCGTAATCGAACGCGGTCTTCAACGCACCGATATGGATCACACCGTCAGCATGTTCGGAGTAGAGCTGATAGGTCGGGTCGGTTTCCTTGCCCGCCGTGACAACGCGCAGGCCTGCCAGCTGGAGGCGGTTTACCACGGGCACGAAATCGGAATCGGTGGTCAGGATGACCATTTCATCGATACCGCGCATCGTGTGGTGCAGCTCAATGGCATCCATGGTCATGACAATGTCGGCCGAGGACTTGCCCGAGGCGATCTTCGTCTTGGCATGGGCCCGGCAGTCGAACGTCTCGAAGCCCGCCGCCTGAAAGGCTTCGCGGTGCACGTCATACTGACTGTTCCAATAGACCCGCTTGGACACGAATTTGCGGCGGAGTCCCTTCTCCGACAGCGCACCATCGGTCAGCCACAGAAGCCATTTCGGCAACGTGTCGACCATGGCCATGCCCGTAGCGGCGAAAATATTGTCAAAATCCACGAGCAGTACGCTCTTCAGGCGCGCCACAGACTACTCCTTGCTTCTCAAGGCCAGGCTCATTTGTAAGGTTCTACATCCGCGCAGTCATTTCAACAGCGCCGCACAGCGAAGCGGTCATTCCGCCGCGGAAGTAGCCTCGCGCTCAGCTTCTTTTTTCTCAATCAACTTCACGCTCAGAATGCCGACCTCATAGAGGAACAGCACGGGCGCCGCCAGCAGGATCTGCGAGATTGCATCCGGAGGCGTGAACAGTGCCGAAAATGCTAGAATGCCGACAACCGCAAACTTCCGCCCTTTGGACAGGCCTTCAGAGCTGACGACCCCGATCTTGCCGAGCAGGGTCAGGATCAGCGGCAGCTGGAACGAAATGCCGAACGCCAGCATCAGCGCCATGACGAGTGACAGGTAATCCGCCACCCTGGGCAACATGGTGATGTTTGCGACCTCGCTGTCGGTCAGCTCCATGCCCACGGTGAAACGCGCCAGCATCGGCAACATGACGTAATAGACGAAAGCCGCACCGGAGGAGAACAGAATCGGCGCCAGAACCAGGTATGGCCAGAAGGCGCCGCGCTCATTCTTGTAGAGGCCCGGTGCCACGAAGGCGTAGACTTGCCAGGCGACAAAGGGGAATGCCACGAAGATGCCCGCAAACAGGGCGAGCTTCAGCTTGGCGAAGAAGAACTCCATCGGCGCGGTGTAGATGAAGTCCAGTTTCGCACCGCGGATCTCCTGCGCCATGCGGGCGAACGGATCCAGCAGGAACTCGTAGATGTCCTGCGCGAAAAAGAAACAGCCGATCGTCGCCACCGCCAGGGCCAGAAGGCTCCAGATCAGGCGGGAGCGTAGTTCGGTCAGATGTTCCAGCAGCGGCGCGCGGGAGGTCTCGACCTCGTCTTCCAGGATTTCAGGCTGCTCGTCCTTGGGGGGCGTGTGCGTCATGCCGGATCCCCCTTCGGCTCAGGGGCGGGGCCGGTTTCGGGCTTGGTATCAGGTTCGGATTTCGCCTCACTCTTTGACTCCGGTTTGGACTCTGGCATTTCCGGAGATATCTGCTCGGCCAGCTTCGCCGCCGCCTCCGACCGCGACTGCGCCATGACGGCGGAGTTGACGTCCTTCTCATAGTCGGACAGGTCGCTCGTCGCCTGCTTCAGCGAATTGGAAATCTTCAATTCCTCGATTTCCTTGCGCAGGTCTTCGAGTTCGCTCTGGCGGGCGATGTCGTCAAAGGCGGCCTGGAACTCGCGCGCCATGGCGCGGCCTTTGCCCACAAACTGGCCAAGACGGCGCATCATCATCGGCAGGTCCTTGGGACCCACGATGATCAGGGCCGCAACGGCCAGCACCATAAGTTCGGTAAAACCGAGTCCGGGCAGCATGGGGTGCGCCCTCCGTCAGGGTTCAGGACGAAGCCTTGGTTTCGTCCTTCTGGGGCGTGACATCGACCATGTCTTCCTTGTCGACCGCCTTGGGTTCGTCCTCATCCTTGAGGCCCTTGCGGAAGGCGCCGATGCCTTTCGCCATATCGGTCATGATACCGGAAATCCGGCCCCGGCCGCCAAACAGCAGCAGCGCGACGATCACAACGATCAGCATTTGAATCCAGCTGGGGGCCATGCCGGGGGTCTCCTTGAAGTTTCCGGGAGTATAAGGGCCGGAACTGGCTGGAACAATGGGGCGAAGCTGCTTAAAGGTCAGCGCATGCGTATTGCCACATGGAACGTCAATTCGATCAAAGCGCGCTTCCCGACTGTGCAGGAAGTGCTGCAGAACATCGATTGTGATGTCGTCTGCCTTCAGGAACTGAAGTGCGAGACGGACGCCTTCCCCTATATGGAACTGGAAGAAGCTGGCTGGAACTGCGCCGTGCTGGGCCAGAAATCCTATAATGGCGTGGCCATTCTCTCGAAATATCCGCTGGAGGATGTGACGAAAGGCCTCTCCACTATGAAGGACGACCAGGCCCGCTTCATCGAAGCGCTGGTCATGGCCGACCGGCCGGTGCGGGTCGGCGGGCTCTACTTGCCGAACGGCAACCCGGCGCCGGGCCCGAAATTCGACTACAAGCTCGAATGGATGGCCTGCCTGCTGGATCATGCCCGCGAGCGCCTGAAGGCTGAAGAGCCTTATGTCCTCTGCGGTGACTACAACACGATCCCGACGGCGGTGGATTGCTGGGACGAGACCAAATGGGCCGATGACGCCCTCGCCCTGCCCGAAACGCGTGAAGCCTTCCGCCGGATCAAGAACCTCGGCATGGCGGATGCGTTCGAAATCACCGACGGCCGCGCCCACCAGTACACATTCTGGGACTATCAGGGCGGCGCTTTCCAGAAGGATCACGGCATCCGGATCGACCATTTGCTGGTCTCCCCGCAGGCGGCCGACCGGCTCCAGTCCGTCGAAATCTACCGCAAGGCCCGCAGCCTGGACAAACCGTCAGACCATGTGCCCGTGATCGGGGTTTTTGAAGACTAGTTCACAGACCCGTAGGTCGCGCCAGCATCGTTGAAATAGGCGCGCCAGAAGCCCTTTACGTCCGCGACCGGCAGGTCGTAGATCTGGCGCGGCACGACGCGGGCGACGACGTCGACGCCTTCGAGCTTCGGCTTCGTCTCGGCCAGCTCCGAATCCAGATAGGCGTCATAGTCGGCGCCCATCTTGTAGAAGGAGAAGCCGCCGGAATGCTGCATCAGGTCTGACACCAGCACGAGCCGGCGCCCGGCCTGTTGCGGCTGGAAGTCTGCCCGATCGGAGATGGAATAGATCGCTTCGCTCAACGGGGAGCTCGGCTGTTCCTTGTCCATCAGCGCCTCTTCCACCGTGCCTACCAGCGGCTGGTAGAATTTCTTCTGCCAGGCCTGTTCGATCATCTTCGGGTTCTGTGTGATCGGGTTGGCGGCGGCGGCGCTTCCCGGAGAGCAGGACGTGTACAGAACTTTCGGATTGTAAGGATCGGCTGCGTTAGGAACCATCACGCTCAGCTTGCCAAACTTCGGCAATGACCGGGCCTCGTCGTTCACCAGTTCACGCACCCAATCCATGTCGTTCGGATTGAACGGATCCGACTGGTCGATCAGAAGGATCGTATGCGCCGGGTCCTTGTGGTCCAGGCGGCAGCTGGTGTCAGGCGCCACGGCTGGCGGCTGGCTGAAAGCGACCAGTGCGAACAGGCCGAACACGCCGGTCAGCATGGCACCGATGGTGCCACGCCAGAACCAGGGACCACGAGTACTCCTGCGTCTTGCCATGACCAGCTATCTCCTCAGGCGCGGCGGGCCTGATCAACAGGCACATGGGTGGAACCCTTGACCTGCTTGACCTCACGGACCTTGCCGATTTCTTCAGCAACTTTCTTCTCGATGGACGACAGCCCCTGCTGGACGTGCTGGATGTGCTGCTCCAGCCATTCCCGGCAGATATTCAGGGCCGTGATGTTGTTGTCGATGGTCTTCATCGCTGTCTGTGCCTGTTCCCGCTCCTTGGCCATGTCGTAGGACGGCAGCTGCGGCGTGACGATCTCGTCGAAATAGGCCGGACAAGCCGCCTGATCGCCAAGGCGGTCACGGTTGGCATTGCGGGCGCGCCGGTGCGCCTGGCGGTACGCGACTTTCAGGCTGCGCTCCTGGTCGGCGGCGCGCGAGGCAATCGCGATGGCAAAGTCACGCCGGGCATCCAGCAGGTTCATCGCCTTTTCGATTTCGCGCTTGGCAGCGACATGGCGCGACTGCTGCGTCTCGAACCACTGGCGGCAGTGCGTGAAATAGTCCGACAGGTCGTCGCGAACGGCATTGCGGACTGCCTGACGGCGCTCATACGCCTTGCGTTCCTTGCGCCACACACGGCCATAGCCTGGGTAGCGGTCAGAAATGCGGTCATAGCCTTCATAGATGGCAAGGCCGAAGACCGTCAGCCCCATGAACAACAGGCCGAGGGCGATGAAGCTGTCGAGGCCGACGATGTTCGGGAACATCGATACAAACACTTCAGACGGCGAAATCGAGAACAGGGAGAAGGTTCCCAGCCCGGCATCGGCCTCCGTGCTGTGCAGGCCGGTTTCGACAGCGTCGCGGAAGTGCGCCACGAAGAAGTTCAGCAGGATGCCGGAAATGATGCAGACGGTCGCGACCGTTCCGCCAATCACCTTCTTGATGATGCTGGGGCTGTTCAGCGCATAACGCAGGCCGAAGAAGCCGGCGGTCACACCGAGGCAGACGTTCACGGCGCTGACGCCAAAGGCGATCATCATGCCGCCGATCAGGCCATTGGACTGGGCATCCTTGAACAGGAGGGCGTTGAAGCCGCCTTCCAGGATCATGATGAAGACGAGAATCGCGATCGCCTGCTCGACGTTCTTCTTGATGTCCGGTGTGCGGTCACCGATCCGGTCGCCATGACGGGCACGGAACTGCTGCAGTTCGATGATCGCAGCGGAATGCGTTTCCTTGGCGTCTGCGGTATCGTCGGTCTCATAGTGACGATACTCGTTTTCTTCCGACTTAATGGCTTCGCGCAGCTGATCGGGATGAATGTCGATCGGCGTATAGTCGGCAATATAGTTGCGGACAGATGCAGACGCTGTGGACATCCAGGTGCTGAGACCGCGGCGCACTTCCTCGGCACGCTCGGCGATCATCTGCTCTCGCTCGCTCCAC
The DNA here is from genome assembly GCF_003263315.1 of Hyphomonas sp. GM-8P. Taxonomy (NCBI): domain Bacteria; kingdom Pseudomonadati; phylum Pseudomonadota; class Alphaproteobacteria; order Hyphomonadales; family Hyphomonadaceae; genus Hyphomonas; species Hyphomonas sp. GM-8P. Next base: position 8,515 of record NZ_AWFE01000080.1, on the reverse strand, counting down.
TGATCCTGTGTGATGGCCTCGGACACCGGCAGGCCGTCCTGGGCATCGGCTTTTGCATCCTTGCGGGTCATCTGGCGGCTGATTCCCAGCTCGCCTTTGGCTCGTTTGCCTTTCAGGCCGTGGTCGGCCAGGTCATTGGGAAGCTCAAGCGGCTTCACCTTGGTTTGACAACCGACATCTGCGCCCCAGCGCACAGTGTTCTTCGCCATAACGCATCCTCATTAACAATACGGGCAAAAAAATTAACTGTCCGCAGAATGCGCCGCAGTGGTGAACGGGCGGTAAACCATCCCGCGTTATGTGCAATTCGTAATGTTGATCAGAGCGCGTCGGCCAGAACCGAAAAGAACTCATCGGCAGACTGGTAGATCACCGACATGTCGCCAGACGTCAGGTAGGCGACGGGCGGCAGTCCCAGCCGATCCGCCTCGCGCTCGATACCGGTCTTCCAGCTGCCCGTGGTTTCGATGCCTGAAATGACCATCGCCGGCGTATCCCTGAAACAGCCATCCGACAAAATCGGGTCTTCCTTCAGGGCATTACCGAGCTCAAACGTAAAAGTCGGCACATCCAGCCGCGTCTGAAGCATGGAGATGGATTCCGACATCAGTTCAGGATTGTTCCGAAGAAATGCGATGTCGCCAATGCTCTTGCGCCAGAGATTCTCAAAGACCCAGGTCTGCCCGAAGACGCCCCAGGAACTCTTCAGCGCCATCAGGGACAGCTGCCCGCCTGCTGGGCTGGTAAGCGCCTGCTCGAGGGCCTTGGCCATCCATTCCGGCTGGAATTCGCCCATCTGCTCATAATTGAAGCCGCAATTGGAGAAGACAGTGAAGGCGACTCGCGAATCTCCTGACAGGGTGACGCGCTCGCAAATCGGATTCGAACAGCCGATTCCAACCAGCACCACGTTCTCAAGATTCATTTCCTCAAGAAAACTCCGGATCAGGCCAGTTTGCGCCTCCCGGTCGGTCAGTGGCGAATTGGCGCCAAAGCCCGGGCGCCGAATCGAGATGACCCTAAAGCCCGCCGCTTTCGCTGTGCGGCAGAACAGTCCCGTCGGCCAGCAGCAAAGGTCGAGCGACTGCAGAATGACGAGCGGGCGTAATTCGGGGGCGCCATCGACCAGATATTCAAGTGAAGCGAACTCATTCTGGTGGCGGTGGACCACTCTGCCGAACGGATCAACCGAGGCAGGCCAGGAAGGCACCACACGCTGATCCATCCCGAATATGCGCTTAAGAACAGGCATCAGCACCATCCGCCACAAAGAACAGTTTGAACGCAGCCAAACCGTACTGCCCGCGAATCAATGATATTTTACGCCAGATCGTCTTCCGCTGAAGCCTCGCCGGAAAAAATTTGCCTCACATAAAACTGGCAAAAAGCATTTATCTGCGAAAATATTATTTCTGGATCGATGATCCCGATTTCAGCTCTGGTTTAAACCTGAATCGTTGCTCCCGCGACGAAATCTCATAATTACTCCAATGACGGTCCCGGGACGGGACAGGCCCAGCCTGCACGGCTGAAATTAATCTTTCCTGCAGTGCCTGCGGGAAGGAATGCGAGTGTGCCGGTGAACGCCACACACCAATCAAGGGGACGCCCCCCCCGATTGTCTCGCAGGGATACGAATTCCCCCGCAAATACTGGGGCTCCATTTTCCCGCCAAGAGCGCACGAGGCGTTTGGACGAAGTATTAGGGTTAGCGCTTATTTTCCGTGGTCGGATTGATTCACGCTTTCGCATTGACGGGCGCGAAAGCCGATCGCGTCTGAATCGGGCGCGGAGTTGAGGCGGAATGCAAAAATCATGCTGGAATTCGTCAGATTATTTTGGTCGAGCAAAAAAGGCGCCACGGCGATTGTCGTTGCCGTCACCCTGCCGGTTCTTGTAACCAGCGCTGCGTTTGGGACGGAGGCGGCATTCTGGACCTACAGGCACCGCTTGGTGCAACAGCAAGCAGATGCCGCGGCCTATGCCGGCACGCTGGAACTCATGGAAGGTGACGAGAACGGTATCGACGTCACCGGGGCGATTGAAGAGTCGCTTGCCATCAACGGCTTCCGTGGAGACATCGGGACTTATGTCGCAGAGTGGCCTCCAAAATCAGGCGCCTATGCCGGAAAAAAAGCCGTGCGGGTTTCCGTGTCTGAAAAGTGGCCGCGCATGTTCACCGCACTCTTTCTCAGCAGCGACGTGGACATCGGAGCCGGCGGCACTGCCAGCCCGGAAGAACTGGGCGAAGCTTGCATGCTGGCGCTGGACCCCAGCGGCTCGGGCACCGTCAACATCACCGGCACGGCGGACGTCACGCTGAAAGGATGTAGCGTTGTGGCGAACTCGACGTCCGGCAGCGCCTTTACCCAGTCCGGCTCCAGCAATTTGTCTGCAGCATGTGCCGGGGCGGTGGGCGGTGTATCGGCCACTACATCGGGAATGGATCTGACAAGTTGCTCCTATCCGAGGGAACGAATCCCACCGATCAAAGACCCCTACGCCAACGTGCCGGAGCCGACCGTTACCGGTCCCTGCAAAACCCCGAACATGTTCGATGGCAGCCCAAGCTCGACCTATTACATCACGTCAGGCCGGTATTGCGGCATGACCGTGAAGCGCACCGTGAACCTGGCGCCGGGACTCTACATCATTGATGGCGGCGACCTGTCGTTGACATCCACATCCAAACTGAACGGATCCGGCGTCACCTTCTTCCTGACCAATGGGGCCCGTCTCATCATCGACGGCAGCGCTGACGTCGATATCTCGGCGCCGACAAGCGGAACCTATTCCGGCCTGCTTTTCTTTGCCGACCGGTCCGGCCCGCAACTAACCCACACATTCAGCGGCTCGGCCAGTTCCCAGTTTGAAGGCGCCGTCTACATGCCGAATGATCACCTGGTCGTAGCGGGCTCCAATTCGGCAGCGGCCGGATGCACCCAATTCATTGCCAGGACGCTGGAACTGACCGGCACGTCAGGCGCCGGCATTTCCTGCGACAGCAGTGGCACCAACGGAATCGAATTCTATGGACGTGTGAGGCTAGTCGAATGAGCAAACTGACCAAACTCAATCTGGTGCGCCTGCAATGGAGCCGGAGTATCAGAGGAATCGCCGCAGTCGAATTTGCACTGACCGCTCCGCTTTTTGTGCTGCTCCTGCTGGGGATCATCACCTATGGCATTTCCATCAAGGAACATGGTGACGCACAGGAAGCGATCCGAGCGGGCGCACATGCCGCCATGTCGGATGTGCGCGACACAAGCGCTATCCAGAATGTCGTCTATCAAGCCCTGAACAGTACGAAATACCGTTCACGCGTCAACGTGAAGCGCTCACTGCGATGCGACGGCGCAGACACAACATCAGTGAATTGCAGCGATGGACGGGCCGCCGAAGAATTCGTCGAAATCAATCTCAGAGTCTTCAGCAATGCCGAACTGACGGGCACTCCAAAAATCCAGAAAGATGTGGAAGTGAGGGTCTTCTGATGCGTCTACGGAACCTCTTGAAAGATTGCCGCGGTGTAACGGCAGTCGAGTTTGCCATTGTGTCGCCCATGCTTATCCTGATGATATTCGGCGTTATCGAAACGGGCCGGTTCATGTTCATCAATAATTCGATGGACTCGGCGCTCGCCAATTCTGCGCGCCTCTGGATGGTTGATCCGTCAACGCCCGAAAGCATCGTGAAGGCAACCTATTGCGAGCGATATACGATGACGAATTGCGCTTCCACACAGTTCGTCGTTACCAACAAGACAGTGGATGGCCAGAACTGGCGAATCCTTAGCGCCACAACCGAATTTACGTCTCCATTGGCTGGCCTCATCCCATTGCCGCCCCATGTATCACGCTCGGAAGCGATACCGATTTATACCCACTAGGCAGGGTGACGCTGCCAGACGGAAGGGGTCACGGGCGGGCGAGTGTCAGCTCCCCGCCCGGGTGATCCGGCCAGTCGCTGGTCTTGCGGGGCGCATAGTCGATTCCCGGCACGCTTTCGAAATAAGGCTCGCCCTCTTCCGGCAGGATGAGGGCCGTCAAGCGGCCACCATGGACCGCCGCTGTATCGATGCCGGTGGCATTGGCAAAACAGGCCGGGCCATCCAGCCAGGGCTGATGACCGAAAATGACATGGCCGAACCGGCCATCATAGACATCGGCCCAGAATGGGTCGCCCGGCTTGTTGTGGCCGAGCGCGAGATACTTCGCCGTCTCTGCGGAGACATACCGGGTCCGGAGGATTTTCCGGAAGGCCTTACCGCGGCGCCCATGCCAGCGGCTGGCAAGTTCCACAGTTTCGGGAAAGCTGCGCTGCGTTCCAGGGATGCCGCCATGCACGACCAATGCACCCCATTCCGGCAAGCGCAGGAAGGGTATCGCCGTGGCCAGGAAGGCCCGGTCCGCTTCCAAAAGCTCTGCATCCAGCGCGGGCAGCTCCGGCGCGTCGGCGGCCATCTCCCGCGCCACTTTCGGGCGCTCGGCCGTGTTGATGTGATAGCGGCGGTGGCGGTCTTCATGATTGCCCTCAATGAGGATCACCTCATAGGGCGCTGTCTCGCTCAGCTGGCGGACGAAGCGGACTACGCCTGCCGGCTCCGGCCCCTTGTCGACAAGGTCGCCCACAAAGACCAACCGGTCCCCCGCACCAAGCGCCAGCTTCGTAATCAGCGCCAGTAGCGGCGCCAATGCACCATGCACGTCTCCGATAATGGCGGTTTTCATGAGCAGCCCCTCTCTGCGGCATTTGGCGCCCGTGAGGCCATGCATCAAGGTCTGTTACCGTCCCCGGAACACGGGCTCCCGCTTTTCTACGAAGGCTTTGGTGGCGTTGCGGTGGTCTTCCGTCGCGGCGCAGTGGACATGGTGTGTGGCTTCCAGATCCATGCACTCGAACACGTCGCCGGACGACATGGCCCGGTTGAGGTTTTCCTTCATGTAGCGATAGGCGACCGACGGGCCGGAGCCGAGGCGCCGGGCAATGCTCATCGTCTGCTCCGCCAGCTCGTCCGGCTCGCACACCCAGTTGGTGAGGCCGAGGGCGAGGGCTTCGTCGGCGGACACACGCTCTGACAGGAAATAGAGCTGGCGTGCCTTCGCCTGGCCAACCAGCTGGCTGAGGAAGAAGGTGCCGCCATAATCGCCGGAAAAGCCGACGCGCGCGAAGGCCGTGGTCATGATGGCGTTACGCGACATGATGCGCATGTCGCAAGCGAGCGCGAGGGCCAGCCCCGCCCCGGCCGCCGCGCCCGGCAGGGCCGCAAGGGTCGGCTTCGGAATGGTGTAGAGCTTGCCGGAGGTGGCACGCTGATTGACGCGCTGAGTGTGGATCGCCTCGTCGATCGTGGTCTCGCGCCCGCCGCCGGTGTTGCGCGCGTTCATGCCCTTCACATCGCCGCCCGCGCAGAAGCCCTTGCCCGCCCCGGTCAGTACGATGCAGCGGACCTCGGGGTCCAGCTCCGCCTTCGCCAGCGCCGCGCCCAGCGCCGCATTCATCTCGCCCGACATGGCATTGCGCGCCTCGGGCCGGTTCATGGTGAGCGTCAGCACGCCGTCTTCCAGCGCGGTCAGCAGGTGATCGGTTCCGGTGTTCGTGATGGTCATGCGCGTTCCTCCTGATTTTGAAGGAATGTGTAGGGTATGGGGCGAGTTTGTATAGGGAGGGTGGTCTCTTACAATCGCGGCTATTCGGGCCCATATGAACACTACGCCATTGCGCCCAATTTGGCTCAAGCATGCGGCGTGGTTCTTCCCGACAAAATACAGACGGACCTGACGTCCGCACACCGGGCGCCCGGTTCCCCGTCCCGACTCTCTCCCCAAAGGATCAAGACCATGGCCAAAGGCCAGAAGAAATCGAACAAGGAAATCCGCAAACCCAAGGCCGACAAGTCAAAGGCCAAAGGCGCGAGCCCCACGCTGAAAGACGACACGATGCTGGGCGTAGAAAAGAAGCGGCGCTAAGGCCCCCAAAACCCGCGCCCATGCTTCGACTTCGCTCTAGCCAAGAGCGCTTCATTATAGCCGCACACGGGACTCATTCTGAGCGAAGTCGAAGGATAAGGTCACGCGAACACACCCCCTATGCTTGCTTCTCCAGCCCCTTCTCAAGAAGAAGGGTCGTGAGATTGCTGTTCCATTCCAGATCGGGATAGCGGTCTTTTTCCAGATATCCGCGCGCCAAGTAGAAAGCCTGGCTTCGTGTGTTGAACGTGTCGGTTTCAAGCCGCGCTGTGGGGTGCCCCGCGCGGGCGATCTCCGCTTCGGCAAGGTCCATCAGCTGCGTGCCGACGCCCATGCCCGCATAGGCGGAATGGACATGCAGCGCGTGAACGAAGTCGTTCCGCCAGTGAACAAAGCCAGCCACAGCGCCCGTACGCACCACGACATGAAATTCCTGCCAGCACTCACCGACATAGGTTTCCGGACGCTTCGACGCCCTGAAAGCTTCAGCGGCCTGCTGGGAGATGTTGGGCCGCCAGGTGCTTTCGAACGTGTCGTAGAGGATGCCGATCAGGGCATCCTTGTCCGATGGGTTTGCAGAGCGCGTTACGTCTATCCCGTCACCTCGTGACCTGCCTTACAACGGAATGTTATCGTGCTTCTTCCAGGGGTTTTCCAGTTGCTTGTTCTTCAGGCTACGGAGGGCCTTCGCGACGCGGCGGCGAGTTGAGTGCGGCATGATGATGTCGTCGATATAGCCCTTGCGCGCCGCCACGTACGGGTTCGCGAAGTTGTCTTCATACATCTTCGTGTGCTCGGCGATCTTGTCGGCGTCGCCGATGTCTTTCCGGAAGATGATTTCCACCGCGCCCTTGGCGCCCATCACCGCGATCTCGGCCGTCGGCCAGGCATAGTTGACGTCACCGCGCAGGTGCTTGGAGCTCATCACGTCATAGGCGCCGCCATAGGCCTTCCGTGTAATGACGGTGACTTTCGGGACCGTGGCCTCTGCATAGGCGAAGAGCAGCTTTGCACCATGCTTGATGAGGCCGCCATATTCCTGCTTGGTGCCCGGCATGAAGCCTGGCACGTCCACAAGGGTGACGATCGGAATGTTGAAACAGTCGCAGAAGCGCACGAAACGCGCCGCCTTGCGGGAGGCGTCGATGTCCAGAACACCGGCCAGCGTCATCGGCTGGTTGGCGACGAAGCCGACGGTGGAGCCCTCGATCCGGCCGAAGCCGCAGAGCACGTTGGCGCCGAATTTCGGGCTGATCTCGAAGAAGTCGCCTTCGTCGGCTACTTTCTCGATCAGCTCGCGCATGTCGTAAGGCGAGTTCGGGTTCGGCGGGATCAGCGTGTCGAGGCTTTCATCGATGCGTTCGATATCATCGAACACGTCGCGGACCGGCGGGTCTTCGCGGTTGGACCCCGGCAGGAAGTCGACCAGGCGGCGCATCTGCACCAGCGCTTCGATGTCGTTCTCGAACGCACCGTCCACCACACCGGACTTGGCCGCGTGTACCGAAGCACCACCGAGTGTCTCGTGGGTGACCTCTTCGTTCGTCACGGTTTTCACGACGTCCGGGCCGGTGACGTACATGTAGGACGTGTCTTTCACCATGAAGATAAAGTCCGTCATGGCCGGAGAATAGACGTCACCGCCAGCGCACGGGCCCATGATGACGGAAATCTGCGGGATCACACCGGAGGAAAGCACGTTCTCCATGAAGATGTCGGCATAGCCAGCCAGCGAGTCGACGCCTTCCTGGATACGCGCACCGCCGGCATCGAAAATGCCGATCACCGGGGCGCCGACGCGGGCGGCGGCCTGCTGGACCTTCACGATCTTTGCGGCATGGGCCTTGGAGAGCGAGCCGCCGAAGACGGTGAAGTCTTTCGAGAAGACGTAGACGAGGCGACCATTCACGGTGCCCTGACCGGTGACGACGCCGTCACCCGGGATGCGCTGGTTTTCCATGCCGAAATCGGAGCACTGGTGCTCCACGAACATGTCGTACTCCTCGAAGCTGCCTTCATCGAGCAGGACGGAGATCCGCTCGCGGGCCGTCAGCTTACCTTTGGCGTGCTGGGCTTCGATCCGCCGCTCGCCGCCACCAAGGCGTGCCTGTTCCCGTTTCTGCTCCAGCGCTTCGATCACATCCTGCATCCGACCCGGGCTCCTTGCTAAAAGAGTGTCATATATTTTGTCTGAAGTGCTTGATAGTCGCACCACATCACTTGGCAAGGGCATGCTGTCGGCTATCTCGTCGCTGCCCTCGCGGATTGCCCTTGCGTCAGCAGTATCGGCTCTGGTCGAATGGCGCGCTCAACCAATTCATAGCGCTGCGAACTCAGCCCTCCATGATGAGCATTTCCGGCGCTGCCAGCCTTGCCCTAGAAGTGAGATGGACCGCGCTGGGCATGGCTCAAACCCATGATGAACCGCGTGGACGTGCGCGTGATCACTGGATGTTCTCCTGGCCCACCCACGCCACATTACGTAAGGGAAGCCGAACTGGAACCGATTTTTAGTCTCTCAGCCCATTGCGAGCCCCCCCCCCCCC
>NZ_AWFE01000079.1:0-27222 GCF_003263315.1 Hyphomonas sp. GM-8P | reverse complement strand
CTCGAACCGCTGACCCTCTCGGTGTAAACGACGCACTTTTTCTTATTTTACATGGAGTTCTCTGTAAACCGCATCAGGTTTTCCGTATTAAAAACAAGGCTCGTTGGCACCACGTGTAAACCGCAAATGTCATCACTCTGGCATCGGAACTAGGCGCTTGTCGTCATGTCTTCCTCGCTTGCCCAATCGGACTGGTCCACCCGTAAAGTTAGAGTTGGCGGTTTCTGAAATGCCTGGCTCTGGTGGCCCAGTCGTGGTGCTAAAATACAGCAGCGATGAAGTGCTTGGCTCTGGTAGTCCGGCCTTGGTGTTAAAATCCAGCAGCGATTTTGGCCTTGCCAGCATGGCACAGGCCGACGTTGCGGGCAAACTCGGCAGGAGATTGCCCATTGTGAGCCGTATGAGGTCTCCTCTCACTGTAGTCCATTCTCGACGTCTCAAGTAGCTGTATTGCTACGGTCAAGGAAACGAACCCGTTGGCGTTCATCCCGGAGCGATCCATTAAAGGAATTCATGTGCACGCCATCTACCGAGGTACTGGGCCACGAGAAATCCATTTTGATTTGTTTAGATACGTACAAGAGCCCAAGATTTGATCGGTAAGCGCGTCACCATTGTAAGATAGCTAAAGCACTTGCCGGATCACTTTCGTCAGATCCCGTCAATGGTTGAGCTTTATCAACGTCTCTTTTCTATCGATTGAATTCAAACAATAGAGGTTGCTCCAGCCCCTTCTTTATCCGCATACTGATTCTGTCAAGCAACACCTTCACTGAATGCGCGGATGAGTTGGCTGAGCGCTCCCTCGGCTTCAGCGAAGCACGAGCCCGGTTCGCCCCGCTCATGATATTCGCTAATGACTGCCAGGCAGATAGCTGCTAGCTCTCTGGCTAATCCATTCGCGCCTGCGGATGCTTCGAGGCTTTTGCGAAAATCATTTGTCAATCGATTAGCAGCCGCGCCGACCTTGCGGGATTCGACGTTCGGACGCGCGAGCAACAATTCGCGCCTCCGAAGATGCCAGCCTTTCTGAACGAGAGACAAGGACGGCTTACCAAGTTCGGCGGCAACGAACCCGTCGATCAGATTGGCAAGCAAAGTGCATACAGCCAAGACTGCTACGTCATTGCGGAAACCATTCTCAAGCATCCTTGTTTGCGCAGTATAAAGGCCCAAAAGAATATCGACGGCGGCAGATGAGAGCCTCCCCACAGGCACGTCAGCTTTGTCATCGCCTACCGCATTTCTCGCCAATGCCGCGACAACAGTCACTCGCCCGGACCCGATTGAAGTTTTCTGCACAAGAACAATAGCCTACATTTCCCCCAAGAGAGCCGGCCTCAAAGCGGCAAGACCAATCGAGTGCGCAATAACTCATACTTCGGACCGCTTGATCAGAAGCAGAGCCAGCCAAGGCGAGGACTCTTATACTGGAGCCTATTTAGGGAGCACATACCGCCACGATGTTCTGAGACGTTTCGGACAGTCCATCGATGCGCGCTTGCCGGTCCGGTATTTCTGCCGACTCAACAAGCTCGTCAATGGACTCTTGTCCTTGTTCTTCAGCGCCTGTTGTTAAGCACTCACAAAAATCCTGACTTTCCTCCTCACTCAAACCGTCTGCAACAGAAACCGTTACGCAGACGCGCTGTAAATCATCTCGGCTCTCTGCTTGCGCGCTCGCATAAGACAGGGCCGCAAAACCAAAGGCAATCAAAGCAAACCGTTTCAACATTTTACTACTCCCCTTTTATTAGACTTGGTTCGAATAGAATTCCTGAGCCAATTGCAGCATATACATTTTGGTATTGTCGTTTCGCATTAACGATACACCGCACTCACTTTTTATCCGGCTCCTGAATGAAATTCATGACGAGTTTTTCAAATCTTGCCGCATGTTCAATTTGCGCCCAGTGCCCGCACTCTCCAAAGACATGCAACTGAGACCTCTTGATCAACTGCGACAGCCGCAGGCCATTTTCCAGCGGCACAACGAGGTCTTCACGCCCATGAATAATCAGAACCTCATGAGGAATTTTCTGGATATCGCGTTCATCACTTGCCAAGTGCTCTAGCCATCTCCCCCGAGGCGCAGGAAACATCGCTGAGAATGACTCCTGAAAACCCGGACGAATGCTTGCTTTGTACCGTAGTTCAGCAAGCTCATCCGTTACCAAACTTCGATCATATGCAAAGATATCCAGCAAACGGCGCATATTTTCAATGGATGGAGAATACCCCCAAACCTGGTCAAGTCCCTCACTCAGCCCCAACGCCAAACCCGCGCTTCCCATCAGAACAATGCGCCGAACTCTATCCGGGTGTCGAATGGCCATCGCAAGAGAAATCGCACCCCCGAAGGAATTGCCTACGAGATCGGTCCGTTCAATATCAAGAGCATCCATCAACCCAACAACCTGATCGAGCCAACTTTCCATATTATAGTACTCTTTACCCGGACGTTCCGAATATCCGAAGCCGAGCATATCAGGAGCAATTACTCTGGCCACCTCACTAAAATTTGGCATTGCCAATCGCCAGTTTGCCCACGCCGAAACCCCCGGCCCTGATCCGTGAATCAGAAAGAGCGGTTTCCCAGAGCCGAGATCATGATAGTTCGTCTTTACACCGTGAACTTCAATGTTACGTGCGATCTCTGGGTTGGTATCTTCAGATACGCTCTGAATGGCCATGCTAGAATCTCCTAAATGCAGCGTCGGGGGTCGGACGAATTTGGATCAGTTTTGCGGACGCGCCGCTCAAGCTCCTGTGCCCATAAACTTATGTCCCCACATGCTGATGCTGTCATATCGGACGACAGACCAATCTGACTCGATGGGTCGAGCGCCCCATCCATACTCGACAGCAAAGCCGGAAGGCGTGACGCCGTAGAACGAATACATGTGATCATTTGTGTGCCGACCGAGCGTCATCACGATCTCATTCTTCTCTGACACGCGATCATATGCGCGCCCGACATCATCGAACGACCCCACTTCCAGCATAAAGTGATGTAACTTCTTGGAAGCGGGCGCTTGGATTAATGCCAGGCTATGATGGCGCCTGTTGCAATGGAGAAAGTTCACCTGAAGCTTCACGTCCGGATTGACCTGCCAGTCGATGATGTCGGATAGCTCCATCCCCAGTCCACGGATGTAGAAATCCAACGAACGTTCAATATCTTCAACACTCAGGACATAGTGCCCTAGTCCCTGATCCTGAGTTAGAAATCCAGATACACCCGTAGGTGAAATAAACGGCTCTTCGTAGAGCTCGCTGGCACCATAATAGACCTCAATCTTGATCCCTGACGGATCAAGGCAGGATACCAAATCAATCACTCCCCGTTGCGCCAACAGCTTGGAATCGGCCTGCTCGACGGAAATGCCCATTTCCTCTAGTCTTTCAGCGATCTCAAGCATCTCGGCTCGATTCGAAACTTCGAACCCCGCATACAAGAGATCATCTGCCGCGCCCGGATGGACTGCAACCCGCCAATTTCGGGAATCCATTCTCAGAAAGAGAGTGTCATTTCTCGTCCCAGCATCCATTAGCCCTAACGTTCCGGTTGCGTAATCCCGCCAAGCATCAATGTCTGATGCAGAAAAACCCAAATATCCCAACTTCTTTACGCTCATTGTCTTCTCCCTGTCTTTCTGATTTTAGTATGTATCCGCACTATTTTGTGCTTCACGCCACCGTCTTTGCCGCCAATTTGAAAATGTCTTTCATGCGAATGAGCGGATCACGAATCGATTCAGCATCTACCAGCATCCTCCGCTCAATGATTTTTGATGCGAAAGAAAAGTCTGCCGACTGGTCTATTGAAACAGCAGATTGAAGCTCCCCACCATTTAATCGACACACCGTCATTCCAGTCCCTCCAGGATCAACCCGAGTGACGACATTGCCTGGGCCAGTCACGTCGCCCATCATCTGTATCCGATGCCCCGCTATCTCCGTCCATGAAACCGGAACTTGCGGTGTTGGCTCACCCTTTCCGAGCATTGCTCCCGCAGCTACGGCCGCCTGATTTTGAGAATTCAGATAAGTCTCCAGACTGCGGCGCCCTCCGCTTCTGAGAGGCCAACTTGCGACATCCCCCGCTGCGTACACCGTGTCGCTTGAAGCCATACCAACTGAATTTACAATGATGCCCCTCGCGCACGCCAATCCAGCATGCTCTGCCAAATCGGTGACAGGCTCCGCACCAACGCTGACGATTGCCAGATCACCTGAAAACCTTCTTCCGTCGCCGCATCGTACTTCCCGGAACGATGGATCTAGATCCACATGAGTAATTGAGACGCCCGTGTGGACTTCAACCCCTATGGCCTCTAATTCCTCTCGACACCACGCGCCTATTGTCTTGCCCAGAACGCGCAACAAGAGCTCATTGGCAGTCTCAAGGATAATCGCCTTTGCACCCATCTTCTGAATTGTAGTGGCAAGCTCACATCCAATGAGGCCTCCCCCGATGATGATGACTTGTGCCCCAGGGGAGATTGCTCCCTGTAGAGCCACGCAATCATCAAGCGTCCGCAGTGAGTAAAGTCCCGGCGTCTCGCTATGCGCATCTAGACGCAGAGACCTCGCCCGAGATCCAGTGGCAAAAAGGAGCTTGTCAAACTTGAGGTCCGAGCCAGAGCTCACCTCAATCCGCATCGAGGGCAAGTCGATTGCTTCAACGCGAACTCCCAGACATTTCTCGACCCTGAATTCTTCGCTCCAATTACAACCCATTAACAAAGGGGGGGCAGATTTGGTCGCTAAAGCAGACTTGGACAAAGACGGTCGATCATATGGCTCATACGGCTCGTCGCCAAAGAGGAAAATCTTTCCCTCAAACCCCTGGTCTCTGAGCGACCGACACGCTGTCGCCCCCGCCAGACCCGCACCTATGATCGCGAAACTCTGCATCAATCGTTGACCTTACCAGATTCGAAATCCACGTAGACGTCGTTGCCCTCCACCTTCACGGGATAAACAGTTAAGGCCGCGCAAGCGGGTGGAGCCTTCACTTTTCCCGTCCGCACACAGAATTTTCCCCAGTGAAGCGTACACTCAATGACGCCATTTTCGAGAAAGCCATCCGCTAACGACCAGTCGCCATGTGTGCAGCGGTCCTGAGTCGCGAGGATCTCTCCGTCTAAGTTGAATAGCGCGATAGGTTCGTCGAATAACTCCACCCTCAACGCTTCACCTTCAGGAACTTCGCCTAGGCTGCAAACTTTCTTAAAAGCCATCACAATACCTAGAAAAAGATGCTGAGATTATTAGACAGGATCGTACTTTGATCGATGTGGATGGTTCTCTTGGCGATCATGAAGCCGAGCTTGTTGTCACTGCGACGCAGTACATCCATTCGCTCTCCTGCGAAAATATCGACCTGCCGTTCCAGTCGGTTTCGGTAAAGGATAAATGACGACGTCACATGAACTTCCCGATCATGACTTGCATCGTCAATGATAACGTTCGCTATGATGTGGCGAGTTCGCGAGGCCGGGCTTTCTGACCATCCGACATCCGACATTAATTTGCGCTGCCGCCCACGCATCATCACTAGATCATCATCAAAATGCGCATACTCACCGTTCTTAGAGTATTCGAGCTTTTGATCGCGCCGCGTGCGGTTCGTTCTCAAGGGCATAAAGTACCTGATGTCCTTGTCCAGAAGGTCGAACCAATCGTTGAACTCGTGCCGATCAAGCAGAAGAGACTCCTTATAATAGAATTGCTCAACTTCATGCTGCAGCAGCAGAGTGGCAGTGCTTGTCTGCGACGCCGATGACTCTGGTCCCACTTTTTCTTTCAACATAATTATCTCCAATTTGCGCGATTTATGCGCCCGTTATTCGCGAGGGTTAATAGGATTACCGGTTGAGCGTACTGCGCTCTGCCTACGAAACGGGTGATCCGCTTACAGACCGCTCTACTTTGGCCCGAGCGTATCCCAATCAGGTTCAGTCATCATACGGATCCACTGACGATAGAGTCCGCGAGCGGCTTCTTCATTGTACACATACCCAATATTGCCCGGGTAATGCGGATTATCGGCAGCAGAACGACCTTTTCCCATTTGAATGTTGAACCGGCGCTTCCTAGCCTGATGCCCTCGCAACACAGCCTGGATTTCGACCCAGTTTTCACCATCGTCTTGCTCGAATACGCCTCCGGCAGAAAATGTTCTTAATGTCTGGCGGCGGTACTCTTCCTTGATCTCGTCAGGAGCATCAGCATCTACAACTGTAAATGCCCATATCTCTGTCTCGTTCGGGCCTCTCGGCTGCCAGGTTCGAACGGTGTTGATACCGGGAAGGAATGAGCAGGTTGGGAAAACAGTCATGTGCTGGACCATCAATTGACGCGCACGCTCTGCGCTTCCCAAGCGCCTCTCCGCCCTGGCGGCCGCTTCACCTTCCGTCCAATATTTAGCAATCTTGGGCCCCATGATAGCCACTAGCATACCTGGCTCTCCGACATAGAAACCCGTTCCATGCCCGCCCCACTTCGCCCTGAACTGGTATCCCACCGTCGGAATCTTCGCATCCGAAAGCTCCATGCCTTCGGGCAAGCCTGCCTCGATACCGGAGAGATGGGAAACGGTCCCTGCATGATACATGTCACTGCAAAACTGCTCAGCGGCGAACTTCCAGTTGCATGGGATAACCCATTTCTGCATGCCGCTGATAACTTCAGTACCCGCCTCGGTTCGATCGAGCATGTGGTCCATGTAGAATGCTGCGTCGCCAAGATAATCGCGCAAGTTCGGCGCATTCTTATCCCAGTTCGCGAAGATCAATCCCTTGTAGGTCTCGACCCTGGCTTGACCTGGCCCCCAGTCCGCCTTGTTGAAATCCTCGCAGAATGCCTCTGACTCATATGGTACGTTCACCAAGTTTCCGCCGATGTCGTACGCCCAACCATGATAGCTGCATGTAAACGATTTTGCGTTGCCGCCATCGGTTCGACAGATTCTCATCCCCCTATGCGGGCACTGGTTTAGAAAAACCTTCAAGCTTCTATCTTTTTGACGCACAAGAATGACGGGATCCTCGCCCATATAGGCCGTCAAAAAGTCACCGGCTTTGGGAACATGTGTCTCGTGCCCGAGCATAATCCATGATCGTCCGAAAACGCGTTCCTGTTCCAACTCATACAGATCCTGATCTGAATAAATTCTTGGATCAAGCGTGCCATTCTCTTCGTCAAGCAGAGCCGTTATCTCCTCGACATTCCAAACATTTTTCTTCTCGAACGCCTTTGGTTCGTGCCCGATGTTCAGGCGCGTCTTTGTTTTAGCCGTCGTCATATTTGTAACCTTCCTTGATATCATGAGCCGCCCATGCCTCCATTTTTAATATGAGGCCTGCCGGCAGAATTAGCCTTCCTTGTCCGGACTTTCCAAAATCAGACCACTGCCCTTCAGAAACTCCACTGCTGACCAAATATGAATAGAGAGCGCCTCAACAGCCGCATCGGCGTCGCGCGCAATGGCCAACTCGAAAATCTTCTCGTGCTCAGCATGGGCCAACACGCCAGGGCTTACTCGACTGGCTGTAGACAAACGCCGGTAGCGCTCCGCCTGCTTGTAGAGAATAACTCGGAATTTCTGCACCCAGCGAGAGGAAGAAGCCGATACGAGCGCATCATGAAATTCCTGATTTCGCTGCTCCCATATCTCGAATCCTGCGATTGGGTTAGCTTCGAGTCTTTTCTCCGCAAGGGACAGTCGATGATATGCTTGGACAACCCGACCTTCCCAGTCATCTTTCCCGGATACGATACTATCCCGCAACGCTGATGCTTCCAGCAGGACCCGCGCCTTGGTCAAATCCTCAAAATCTACAAGCGACATTGGCGCCACTCGAAAACCTTTTTGGGATTGAGTAAGGACGAGCCCATCCGACACGAGGAGAGATAACGACTCCCTCACAGTGCCAACACTCACTCCATAATTTTCACTTAGTGGCTGAAGTCGCAGCTTGTCACCCGGCCCATACTTGCCGTGTACAATATCGAGACTCAACTGCTCGTAAGTCGACTCAATCAGGCTCCGAGGCCCGTCTGATTCGGACTCAGTTTCCGTCCGACGCTGGAACATTTCACCCGTGGACATGATTGATAGCCTCTTCCTCACCTTGGATTATTCTTTTTTATCAAATAAAATTATTTTTTTTCTTATGTCAACAAAATTCAGGATGCATTCCCCAATTTCTCAGCATTCCGTCTGGGCCATAGAGTCCCACGCACGCCCGAAAATTCGTGTTCATTATCCTTTGCCCAAGCGCCTGATAAAATGTTCACTCGGGAGATAATACAGACGCACGTTAGCGTACGCACTTCCGCGTAGCGCGCCTCAAACAAGCTCTCTCATGAATCTCAAAACCAATTCATTTACTTCCTCAGGCCGTTCTTGTTGGATCCAATGACCGCATCCGGACAGAATGTGTGACCCGACATAATTCGGAACGAACTCACCTACACGATCAATTGCCTCTAGTCCCCATCCTGTCGTGACATCGCACTCTCCTCCAATAAACATCGCAGGTGGACGAAGCTGAGTGCCGTCATGTGACGCAAGCTGCTCCCAACTCTTTTGAATACTTCGATAGTAGGAAAAAGGCCCTATCATTCCGGACCGCTCGAATTCCTGCGTATAGAACTCCAGATCATCCGTTCTCAACCAGACCGGAAGATCGGCGGGCGCATGCATTTTGTCCCGCATTCGAGCACCAAACGGTATACTAAGGGCACTCGCACGTATGATGTCCACTTGCGGTAAATCCAATAGGCCAGACAAACCCGCAGCCTTCATACTCTCGCCTGAAAAGGCCCACAGAACGTCGCGGATCCAACCACCCGAATCTTCTTCGAATTCCCGTATGGCCGGTGCCAGCGAACCAAAATAGTCCTGATAGAATTGTTGGTCTGGTCCAGCCAATTCTTTGTGAATATCTTCTGGAGAGCGTTCACCGAAAGGAGAGCCAGGCAAAGCAATTAGCCCGCGCCCAGAGAAAGGAATTGCAAGCCCCACAACGCCACGGAAGATTTCAGGATGCAACCAGGCCGCTGTCCAGGCAATCATTGCCCCCCAGTCATGCCCAACGACAACGGCACTTGAGGCACCTAACGCCCTGACCACACCCACGATGTCCTCGACAACAGACTTGATCAGATAATATTCGGAGTCCAAGAATTTGGATGATCGCCCATAGCCTCTTAGATCAATGGCAACGGCCCGGTAACCGGCCTCGGCTAAAGCTGAAAGCTGGTGGCGCCACGAATACCAGGATTCCGGAAAGCCGTGAACGAGTATGACTAGTGGGCCTTCGCCTTCGCACACGGCGTGAATTCGGGTAGAGCCGACAGTCAAGAATTGTGAGCTTCTTTGTTGCATGATTTTTTCCGAAATCAGAAATCAAAATTGTCTCTGTGCGTCCGTGAAGGCCGGTTCCAAAAAGCAAGTCCGGAAAGCCCCTCGGGAGGTATCCTGCTGCTCCAAATAACTTGACCGCATAGCTCTCCGCCGAACTATTCAATTCTCAAAACGACATTGCCCGGCAACGCTCCGCTCTCAACCAGTTCATGGGCTTCCACGAGATTTGCAAAGCTCACTTTTTTTGCAATATTATGCAGGACGTTCTTGTCCTTAAGCATGTCTTGGAGCACCAACAGGGCTCTTTGCCTATCTGACCTGGATAATTTGTACACGATGAAAAAGCGATAACAGATATTGCGCCCGATGGACGGCGAGAAAGGCAAGGCGATTTCTTTTTGACTGCTGCCATAGATGACGGCCAGCCCCCCCTCTTTCATAATCGCCACGTCTGTTTGAATGTTGGCAGCCAGGTCTACTTCGATAATCCGGTCGACGCCCCGATGGTCCGTAACCTTGTTGATTTCATCGACCAGCGTGTCTGTTTTGTAGTTGAATACAAAATCTGCTCCTGCGCGCCTCGCTAGGGCCTCCTTCTCCTCACTGCTGACTGTCGCAATGACAATTCTGGCACCACAAAATTTTGCCGCCTGAATCGCGTAATGGCCAACCGCACCCGCGCCACCCGCGACGAGGACAATCTGCCCTCGAACTCCTCCGTCAGTTGCGACGGCATGACAGGCGGTCATTGCAGGAATGCCGAGACATGCACCGTTCTCAAGCGCCAACCCGTCCGGCATATGCTCGACCTGCTCAGAAGGCAGCACAACGAATTCAGCCGCAGTTCCATTGCTTCTGTTCCATGCGGCATTCCAGACCCAAACCGCATCGCCTGGCTGAAAATCGTCAACGCCATCACCAATCATATCGACCAGTCCGGCTCCGTCGCTATGAGGAATGCGTGGAAATGGGATTGTGGAGGGGATGTGCCCACTGCGGGTTTTGACATCAGAAGGGTTCACACCCGACCATTTTAACCGCACCCGAACTTCGCCGGCCCCAGGCACCGGCATCACCATCTCGCGCAGCGTCAATACGTCCGCAGCGGGCCCCGTATTTTCGTAGACATACGCTTTCATGTTTTTTCCTTTCTGGCGTCAATTCCAGGTTCAAAAATTACTCATTTGTGGGCGCCAAGACATTTGCCATTGTGGTGAGGTCGGATACGGCCTACCGAGCAATGGCTGATGTGATATCCTTCAATACCTGCGGATCATCGATTGTCGCGGGGACGACATAGTCTTGCGACTCCGCAATGCTCTTGATCGTTCTCCGTAGAATTTTTCCCGACCTTGTTTTTGGAAGTTGATCGACAACGATGACACGCTTGAAGGCAGTCACCGGACCAATTTCGGTTCTCACCAAGTTTACGATTTCTCTCGTAATTTCTTCCTCTGCACGCGTGACCCCATCGTTCAAAACGATGAGCCCAATTGGTAATTCTCCCTTCAAAGAATCTGCAACTCCAATAACGGCGCACTCCGCGACATCTGGATGGGCCGCCACCACTTCCTCGATTGCACCAGTGGACAGGCGATGACCCGCAACGTTAATAATGTCGTCAACGCGGCTCATGACGAAGATGTAGCCCTTATCGTCTATGTATCCGGCATCCCCAGTCTTGTAGTATCCGGGGTATTCCTCAAAGTATGATTTTAGAAATGCCTCATCGTCTTCCCACAGTGACAGCAAACACCCCGGTGGAAGCGGCAGCTTTATGACAATAGCTCCGTGCCCACCTTGCGGCATTTCAGAGCCGCTCTCATCCACAATGCGAACATCAAATCCAGGCATAGGAACTGTACTAGAACCATATTCTGTTGGCAGCTGTTCTATTCCCAACGGATTGGCTGCAATCGGCCACCCTGTTTCAGTCTGCCACCAGTGATCTACGACTGGTACATCAAGGAGACGCTCTGCCCACTGGATCGTGTCAGGATCTGCTCGTTCACCCGCAAGAAACAGCTGTCTGAAACTGGAATGATCGTAACCGGAAAGTAATGAGCCTGCTGGGTCGACTTTCTTGATCGCCCTGAACGCCGTGGGTGCCGTGAAGAGCGTATTAACCCGGTGCCGCTCAATCACCCTCCAAAAGGTTGCAGCGTCTGGTGTTCCGACCGGCTTTCCTTCAAACAGTATTGTCGTACTGGCGTTAAGAAGCGGACCATACACAATATACGAATGACCGACGACCCATCCTACATCCGATGCGGCCCAGAACACCTCTCCCGGTTTGACATTGTATACATATTCCATCGACCATTTGAGAGCGACCGCATACCCCCCGTGATCCCTGACAATACCCTTCGGCTTTCCAGTCGTCCCCGATGTATGCAGAATGTATAGCGGGTCGGTAGACGCCACGCTCACACATTCGGCTCTCTCGCCAGCCGTTCTTGCGGTTTCAACCAGGGCGGCCCAGTCGAAGTCCCGCTCATGCTCAAGCTCGCACGTCCTGCTAGAACGCTGGAAAATGATTGAACACTCAGGTTTGTGCGGGCTGAGCCTGATCGCCTCATCAAGGAGAGGCTTGTACTCAACGATACGACCAGGCTCGAGCCCGCAGGACGCTGACAACACAATTCTTGGCGTCGCGTCCTCGATTCGAGTGGCAAGCTCTCTAGCTGCGAACCCCCCGAATACGACCACATGGACTGCTCCGATGCGCGCCGTCGCAAGCATCGCAATCACAGCCTCGGGAACCATTGGCATGTAAATCAAGACCCGATCGCCAGCATTCACCCCACGCTCTTTCAGCACGGCCGCAAGTACACCAACCTCATCGAGCAGTTCAGAATAGGTATACTTCCGTACGGCTCCCGTCATTGCGCTATCGTAAATCAGCGCCAAGTCATCTCCGCGGCCATCGCGCACATGACGGTCCAATGCATTCCAGCAGATATTGCATTCGGCGCCCACGAACCAGCGGGTCGTATGACCTTTCGATTCTCTAAGTACGTCGTAAGGTCTGTGCCATTCAACAGCATGGGAGGCTTCTTCCCAAAATTCATCAGGCGCCGATTCCCATTTTTGGTATGTCGCTCTATAATTTCCCATACAAATGTCTTCCAATACGGTAGAATTCCATCTTACCGTCCTTGTGGTCATGAACACCGCTCAACCAAAATCGGTCCAGCAGCCTATAAGGGATTGTCCCCAATTTTTTTATGAAATGGCGCCTGACAACAGGTCTCGGGTTGGCAACCTAATCGATGCCAACCCGATTCTGATTAGCGTCTATCCCTCAACTTATCGACGTCGAACAATGAGTTGTCCATCTGATCAACTTTGTCCCAATCTGACGTTATACTGAGAATTGTGTGACGCTGTGAAATCACGTTTGGAATGATCACTGAACGCCACATTGCGAGTCCCGTTGTGGGCTGCCACCAGCGTGAATCGTCCCAAGTCCGCCATAGGTTACCCCGACGATCGTACATTTCCACCCACTGGGTATAGTAGAGTTCCTTATCTACCCAAATGCGTTTTTTGGAGTACTGGTAGCTGTTGGTGCGATCATCGATATCATAAACCCATACCGGCCTCAGCTCCATGTCGACAATTCCCGTCAAAGCGCAATGCGCCTCATCCGGACGATAAGGATCGTATGCTGCACCAACCTCCGGTGCGGCTAATACGAAGCCCTCTTTAACCATGGTGTACTTGAATTTGCGTTTATCAGTTTTGGTCCACTGACTACGCCATTCATCCCAAGTGAGCTCCAGCGACGGAGCAATTGGATCTTGGCCATTGGTACCAGTAAGAGTGCGAGTACGACGGAGCGTAGGGATGAAAATCTTGAAGTTGTCATCTTTGTCAGCATCCGCGTACCGAAGTCGGACACCGGCTAATCCTCGCACATCCCTAGGCGAAGTTAGTAGCAAAGAACCCGCTTCGGTGACACCTTCATATCCCGGAACATTACCGAGCGGAGTTTTACCAACTCTACCCGCCATCTTGCGCCACCAAATATTGCCTGTGTAAGAGCGTTCGACCTTATTGCTGGAGCTACAGCCGGTCATCAGTACCGGGTTGAACCAGAGATCTTCTGTTCCCACGCCGTGCGCATTGAACAACCAGTTTAGTTCATCACCATTTTTTGGTGTCAGGAAAGGCAATCCGCTCTTTGTGAGAACGCCATTCTTTCCGTCCCTGTCTACCAACTCGCCCTTTTCATTAATCGTGAAGGGATCTTTGCCCAGCTTCTTGGTCGCATCTAGCAGAGCTTTCTGCATATAATAATGGTTCGTGGGAACAATGCGGATACCCTTGACACCCATCCACTCACTATTGAGCCGATCAATCCAGAACTTTGGAAGATAGTCTGACAACCAAGGCATTGACGCCAGGTTGTCTTTCGTGATGATTAACCCTGGTTTTAGCTCGCCCGGAATATCGGCGTCCTCTATGAGGCTCGAGGCCGTGTAACCTCTGAAATCCTTCCACTCTTTCTCAAGTTTTCGGGTCTCATCATTGTCAAGCATATCAGCCCAGGCTTTGTGTTCGGGCAAGCCCGTCTCCTTGGCAAACGCCTTCCAGCGCTCGATATAATCTTCTTGTGCATTCGCTACGGGCGTTGCTGCAGTCGCAACTGCCATAAGCGCCGTCGCTCCGATCAGAAAGCTTTTCAAGCTTAACCGTTTCATTTTCTTCTCCATCATCAAGAACCAGACATCTTTGCGTTATCGTTATGTTTCTC
The DNA here is from genome assembly GCF_003263315.1 of Hyphomonas sp. GM-8P. Classification (NCBI taxonomy): domain Bacteria; kingdom Pseudomonadati; phylum Pseudomonadota; class Alphaproteobacteria; order Hyphomonadales; family Hyphomonadaceae; genus Hyphomonas; species Hyphomonas sp. GM-8P. Next base: position 13,084 of record NZ_AWFE01000079.1, on the reverse strand, counting down.
TAGAATTGGTAGGTCAGAGAAAACTCAACGTAGTCCGATTTGTTATAGAGCCCCAAAAGGCCCTGCTCATCCTTCCCGCTAAAGTAGCCCACTTCAATTCTGGGCTTCCAATTTCCTCCTCCTACGGAGAAATCTATTCTCTGCCTTATCGCAACGCCACCTTTATCCATGTCCCAGATCGCCAAGCCATCCAGAGTCACTTTGTCGTTTAAGAAACCCTTCGTGTACGTCTGAGTTATGAATTCCTGGTTCTCTTCAACATTTGTAAGCGCGTAAGGCGCCTGAAACAGGAGCCCATCAGCATCTTCGGTATGGATCTCGAAAAACTGAGTTGTCATAAAAATCGAACTGCGCTGCGATTCCCACCCCGGCACCCAGAAATTATAATCAAATCCGACCAGGACAGACAGCTGATCTCGTCTCGCGATTGTGTCGTCACGGGTAGTGATGAGAGCTGGTGTGCCGACGGTCATCCGCCCGGGCACAAAGGGGTTCTGAATCACCCCCTTGTTGAAGGGTTTGTCAAACTCGTATGCCGCCTCCAAACGCAGTACCGGAGAGACATCCTTTCTACCGAATCGGAACTCCGTCATATCGCGTGTGAATGAAAAACCGACGGTCTTTTGCCGGAGTGTGTAATCGAGGTCAAAATCTGCAGTAATAGAACACGGCACCCCTCCCGCCGCCGGATCCAGAATATCAAGGCAGCCGAACGGAATTAAAGGAAAGTCCCCTGGCGCCGCAGTCCCAGCTGCTAGAGACTGGATGAAATCAACGTACTGACCCGGCGCATTCATCGCACCTATGGTGGTTGGGAGATCAATGGGCACATTGACAACGCCCGCTGCATTTGGATCTCCGATAAATGTGCCAATATGAACTGTTGCACCGGTGTTGACGACGATCGGCAGATCCTGAAAACCGTAAAAACCATTAACTGTCCCCTGCCCGCCAAGGACATCGAATTTTAGCCGCATGCCGACCTCGGAATCTTCCCAGTCGTCTGTTTCCTTGTCCGACAGCTTTGCTCCCAACAAAGGCATTCCAAAACCGGACTGCCCTTCCACCAATCTCGGAAAGGGCAGTCCGAAGGGCCCTCCGGACGTGCTGGAATTCGGCGTGGGATTATTCACGATGAATTCGGAATGGCGTACCACCGGAGTGTAGATCACTTCCAGTGATGGATCCTTGAGTCCTAGCCCCTCAAAAGGAGCAGCCAACCCAAGCTGGTCAATATCCAAAGATAGGGCAGCACTCCACTGAGGTATCCGCAAATCCTCGGTGTCTGTAAATATACTCCTTTGGCGGAGATCCTGTGGGTTCAGAATATCAAGAAGGCGCAGACCATCTGCTTGCCCCCACCCTCGCTGAAACTTTCCGACTTTTAGAGACGCGCGTCCCTCTGAATCAGCAAACGCTATCGACAGCTCTCTAATCACATCCTGCTCGAAATCATCGAGTATGCGATTTTCTTCACCGCTATTACCAAACGGTTCAGGAAGCGTGAGCGCCCCATCCTGCGAGAGTAAAAAATCAAAGCGATCTAGAAACGGAGGGCCCTTAGTAAAGTCTTGCGTGCCAGGTCCGATTGAATCTCCGTCATCAAGATCATAGTACCAATCGCCGCGCAGCCAAAAATCGGAAACAACCGTCACATTGCTATTGGGAGTCCACTCAGCCTGAAGCTGCGCTACAAACTGGGAGGGCCCCACTCCAGTTCCACCACCATACCGGTCAAAATAGACGCCCGTCCCTTGCGTCAGACGTCCGCCCACCCAGACATTGTCGGGCAGGTTCAGCGCTTCAGCCAATGACTCGGCATTCGCTGCTAGCGGCATCATAAGGACTGTGGAAAATGCTGTAGCCCCGAGCAGGCATAGCTTTTGCGACTTAGTTTTAGTTTTTTTATTCTTGGTGTTCATCTTTCTCTCCCTCACTTTCTATTTTTTCCGATGCGCAGCCAGGCTCTATCGCCCTCAATCTAACCAACCATCGCCCTGACTATTTTCTTCTGTGTGCTAAACGGAAATCCCCGCGGCTTCAGCAAGCCGATTGCTGCAGGCACAACAGTGAGCGCCCCCACCATGTTGAACATCAAGATGATCGCCAACAGAACGCCCATCTCGGCTTGGAACCTGATCGGAGACAGGAAGTACCACGGCAATAGCGGCAGTATCATCGTCAGTGCCGTAACTATCACGGCAATACCAGACGTGTTGAACGCCCGGCCCGTCGCCTTCGCGAATTCATGGCCGTGCCTCATTTCGTCGCGTATCCGGTCTGCCATGTAGATGCTGTAATCAACACCACGGCCCAAACCCAACGCAGCAAGCGGCAGCGTATTCAAGTTCATCCCCACGTCCATAAGCGTCATGACACTCATGGTGATAAAGTGAGATGTCGTCAGTACAAGTATGATCACGACTGCGACTGCGGGTGATCGATATAGCCAGAGCAGGTTAACTGCGATAACGATGATAATGGCAATAAGGAGTACATTTTCTTTGTGCTCGATCTCGTCGTTACTCGCCTTAATTATACCGATCTGTCCGCCGGCGAACCTCACACGCGGCTCCCCATCTGAAAACTGATAGGTGTTTAGAAATTCATGGCCCGCCGCCATCAACGCATTCACGGTGTCAGCACTATGCTCCCCCGTATAAATTGAGAGCTTACCGATGCTCCATTCCGGGTTCGTATAGGCGGCAAAGTCTCCTGGCTCACCGCCAGACCGGAACATGTGAATGTTAAACCCTATTTCTTCTTCTGTATCAGGAATTGTTTGGTATGAAGGGTCCCCTTCCCACAAAACCATGTTGATATTTTTTACAATTGGAACAAGGCTTTGTGCGCGAGTTGCGGGAAGAACTCGTTCGTAAATATAGCGATCAAATGCTTCGATCTGATGATACACACGCGGATCTAGCATTATCTCTCCATCACCGGAGAAATAGGCCTGCATTACATCCGTACCGACACGGTCAAAGCTCGAGTTGATTTTTTTGACATCTTTGTTGTATTGGGAATCTTTCCACAGGATCGGGCTCCCTTCTGCGTCACCTATTTTTAGCCCCTGCGAAATGAAAATGCCCGCAATCAACGCAGCGACAAAAGCCGGGAGGAATACATATCTGGACGCTTTCAGCCCAAAAATTTTGGCCAATACGGCTTGACCGGGTAAGGTGGTGCGGAATTTTGTCGGCTTCCGAAGGACCGCCATGAACGCCGCAGCAACAATAATTCCCGGGGTCAGCGTTAGAAGCCAAAACGTGCAAATGAAGGCAAGCGACTGTATGCTTGGGATAGTCACCAGAGCCAGAACCGTAAATCCAGCTGCATCGGTAATCACAGCCGCAGTGCTCGGGAACAGAAGGCGCTCAAGGCCTTCTTTTACTGCGTCACGCATGGTGGCACTATTTTCGATTTCATCGAAAACGCGCGAAACGAATTGAACTGAATGGGATAAAACAGTGGCGAAGACGAAGAATGGGAGCAAGAGCAACAGGGGATCAAGATTGTAACCGACCAAGCCAATGACGCCAAAGCCCCAAATCGTGACGGCGAAGGCCACGAGCATTGGAACAGCAACGCCCACCCAGGACCTGAAATAGAAAAATAGGACGGCAGCGATAGCCAGCACAGAGGCCGCAAAAACCAACAGCATATGAGGCAGATATTTCTTAACCGTGCCCAGAAGTACGGGCCTGCCAACGACTGATATTTTTACATCTTTCGTCGAGAATTCTGATTTTAGATTGTCAATAAAGGCGACAAACTCCCGAGAATCCACCTCCTCTGAAAGCTCGGCAGAAATAAGCATTGAATGCTCATCCAGTGAGACCAATGAGCCGAGAAACTGCCCCCTGACGATTTGTTTGAAATGCTCCATATCAGACTCAGAGCGGGGCACTTCCGGCCACATAAGAGGACTGACCAGAATTTGCCCCTCCCCGCCGGCCACCGATCTCGTCTTCCGGAGATTGGCCGCCTCAAACAGAGGGCGGATATTGTTATCGTGAAAATAGAACTCGTCTGATACTTCCCGATACGTTTCAAGAAAGTCCGAATTGTAGATGTCGCCTGCTTTATTTTCGACTTCGACAAGGACATTATTGACTCCACCAAACTGACTCCGGAACTCCTTATAGAGTTCGACATTCGAATGGTTTGCAGGCAGCATATCTTCGATAACGACCTTCAACGAGACACCTGTCACGCCGAAATAAGCCGCCCCCGATGTGACCAGAAAAGCGATTGCCAGAATGATTCTGGGAAATCTTATGACGAAATTCGAAATATAACTTACCACTGAATTTGAGCCTTTGATTGAATTTGCAACAAGCGAACTACTCCTGTTACCACCGCACTAACGGCTCCGGATCTGAGACATCGAATTCGGTTTTTAGTACGGCACCGTTCGCCCCAACGACAACATACCCTCCGTGTTCTGATGTTTTAGAGACTCCTCCGTACCAAAGGAATCCTGGCTTACTCTCCAAGGGCAACAAATCCGATACAGGCAATCCAGCTTTTACACGGACCACACCGCCCTGGCCTACGATCACTCCGTCACCATCTTGGTCTAATGTTAGATCGAACAAATGCGCATCTGTCCCCGAGGACAAAGCTGTGATCGTCGGGACACGGTCCATTAAGCGTCCCGAGCCCTCTTCAACGTCACTGTCCGAACCAAATCGAACCATTGTAAGCTTGCCGCCAAGCCCAGATATTAGCGCCTCCGAACGCCATGCATCTACCGCTGTGAATGTGACCGAGGCATCGGGCGCGTCCAGCACCTCCCAGCTCAATCCATCATCGATTGACGACGCTATCAGGCCGAACTCCCCAACCAAAACCAACCGCCCGTCCTCGAGACGTGTAATGCCATTCAATCTCGGTAGATCACGTCCCTGATATCCGGATAACGCCTGAGTTTGCCACGTTTTACCGCCATCGGACGTGTGAAGCACTGTAGCCTCATGTCCGACGACCCAAGCTGTCTGGGCGTCGAGACAGTAGACATCTCGCAAGTTAATGCCCGACTCAATATGCACAACTTCCCAATGTGCGCCCCCGTCTTCAGACCTCAGGATCTTTCCTCTACTCGTGACAGCAATGCCGACGGACTCGTCCACAAAGTCGATCCGCCTAATTAAGTCCGTAAACGGTAAGGGCTCGCGCTTCCAGTGCCCTCCTCCATCCTCGGTCTTCAGTAGCGTCCCGTAGTATCCACCCGCCCAACCCACAGAATCAGAGACAAAATCGACGGCAAATAAATTATCAGGAACAAACCGTACACGTCCGTCAGTTGGTAGCTCTATATTTGACCGAGGGCTTATGTCGGGGGCCGGTAAAACGGCCTGCTCAGCCAGCGCCCCAGGTTGGGAGAAGTAAAGTACCCCAGCAGCAACGGTAGCATGAGCGAATTTGAAGACCGGCAGGTTCATAGATTTGATCCAAAAGACCGCCAGCACTGCTGGCACAATTTCAACTTAGTTGGTGAACGCGTTCAGGCTGGGTCAGCCCACGCCAATACCGCCATCGGACAAGATGGTTGTGCCTGTGACGTATCGAGCCGACACCGGACAGGCAAGCAACGCATATAGCGCTACATGGTCTTCAGGCTTTGCGGCAAATCCGAGCGGTGTCATGCCCTCGATAAGTTTGTCGATCTCTGGAATCTCAGCCATCTGGGACTTTGCGTGCTCGGATGAGGGCGACCCGGAAAGATTGGTAATCGTACCTCCTGGAGCTACGCCATTAACCCTAACGTCTGGCGCGACTTCCTTCGCAAGCTGCTTGATGAGTCCAATCACAGCGTGTTTCGATGCCACATATAGCGGACCACCTCCGCCCGTAAAAAAGCTTGAGCTAGAGGCCGTGAAAATTATGGACCCTTTAGACTGGCGAAGCGCAGGAAGACACGCGTACGCTCCGAGCGCGTACCCCTTTACATTCACACCAAAAATATCATCGCAGACTCTTTCGAGCTTTTCTTCATCCTGCGCTTCCAGAGGCGTAATAAAATCCCATATCCCTGCATTGCCGATAAAGGTGTTCAGTCCACCGAATCTCTCCACGGCAAGGGCCGCAGCGCGCTGATTGTCTGCCAGACTGCGCACATCCCCAATTACTGTTTCAACCTCAGCCCCGAACTCACCCCGCAACGAACTCGCCTGTTCGTCATTGACGCACAGAACACACAGTCTGGCACCTTCCTCGACAAAATGATGGACCACCGCCCGACCAATTCCCGTGGCTCCGCCCGTAATCAAAACGGAACTGCCGCTTAGTTTTGGCATATTTACGTACCTCCCTAACAACCTTGCTTGAGGCGCAAGATTTTGTTCTTTTTTTGAGAAAAAATGATTTTTTTGATTGTGTCAATATTTATTTACGAACAGCGCGAGCTCAAATTCCGTAGCAAGGATCGAAATCTGCATGTGGCCAAAGGCAACTGTGCTATCGAAGCTGCTGTTAATTTCGCCATACGGAACAGACGCCAGCGCAACTTAGTGCATCTGACTCCCGGATTGGACAGTTCCCTACGCCCCGGATGTCGACAAACCACTTCCCGACTCCGGAACATTATTCCGTGCACTAACATATTACTCTCGGTTGTTCGGGAACACTCCGAACGCAGTCCATGTTCCCACATCTCCGATTATTCGCGCATGGCAGCTTTCGAGAATATTCTCGACGCACAAATATCATGGGTAGGCCTACAGAATTCCAATCCTGTTCACCCGAGCGCGTAGATTTCATAAAGTTTCACAATGTGGGAGCGATGCCACCCATTCGTATCCGGCCAGGTTGACGCGCAACCGGATAGCGGCTCAACCCAAATGTGTCGTGTCAGGTTGAACTTCACTGCCATTCAAGGTCAGGGAACGCTCAAGAGATACGACAACCAGTCTGTTTCCTCCGGCGGAGCTAGGTCTCCGCCAAACTCTGGGAGCCTAAGCGGCTCCCATTTTTTTGACCTCTCATCTCCACATGATCAGGCGCCGGCCCCTAAAGTGGAAGAGATTGACTGAGCTACCCCGTTGAGCTGAATCAGGCGATCACGCTGTTCTTTAGGACTCGCCCACCTCTGGCTAGATGAACTAGAAATTGCGCCCACGACCATTCCCCGCGAAGTGAAGACTGGCACAGCGATGCAATAAAGTGCGTTATGAACCTCGCCATCGTCAACGCCGAATCCCCTAATGCGCGTGCGATGTAGTTCTCGTTCGATTTCGGCTGGGTCCGTGATCGTTTTATCCGTGAGCTTTGGAAAGGGCCCGCTGGTTATATACGCCTGTCGCTCGTCGACCGTCATGTGCGAGAGCAACACCTTGCCGATAGCAGAACAGTACGCCTCCAGCTGCCCTTTCTCGCGCGTGAACACCTCCTCTCCTTCAAATACCGCCTTCGCGAGGTAGGTAACCATGTCGTTCTCCAGAATGCCAAAGTGGGTCGTGGTTTCCAACGCGACACTTAGTTGTTCCAAAATGGGTCGTACTATTTCCGACAGCACAGCATGTGGTGTGAACCCCTCCAGCTTCTTCAAAAAAACAGGGTTTGGCAAATATCGTCCACGTTTGGATCGGCAGATGAGCCCGGCCGAATGGAGGGCATTCAGATGCCTGTACAGAGTCGATTCCGGCACTCCGAGCTGGACACTCATTGCGTCTGATTCGAATACACCGTCTTGCTCAACAAGCGCTCCGAACAAGGCCATCGCCTTGTCGAAGGAAGACATGGATCGTGTCACACGGATCTCCATTTATCACATTGTGATAGTAGCTGGCCTGCCTCGGATTGCAGTGTCAAGTACATCGCGTAGTTTGCGATCTGCATTCCAAGTCACTTACGGACGCGAACCAGACCATGATCTCCAGAGATGAAATTCAGAAGGCTGCAGATGCACTGTTCGACGCACACGCGGGACAAACCTACTGCGCGCCAGTGCGTGATCTCATTGGTCTTGATCCGCAAGCCGGATACGAGGTCCAGGCGATCAACACAGCCCGGTGGGTGTCCGCGGGACGACGAATTGTTGGCCGGAAAATTGGCCTGACGTCAGCGGCAGTCCAAAATCAACTTGGCGTAGACCAGCCCGATTTTGGCGTCCTCTACGCGGATATGGAATATTGCGACGGTGATGAAATTCCGTTGTCAGCAACTCAACAACCCAAGGCCGAGGCTGAAATAGCCGTTATACTCGGCAGGGACATCAACGCGCAGGATACAACACCAAGCGAACTTATCCGAGCCATAGACCACGTCGTGCCTGCCATCGAAATTGTGGGCAGTCGTATCAAGGACTGGGATATCCGCATTTCGGATACGATCGCGGATAACGCCTCATCCGGCCTATATGTCCTGGGCGGGCCTGTTCGTGCACTGCATGGGCTTGATCTCGTCAATGCCGGCATGGTGATGAAATGCAATGGACGCCCGGTTTCATATGGCGCCGGCATCGCGTGCCTTGGAAACCCGCTAAACGCCGCCCTCTGGCTCGCACGAAAATGCGCAGAGCTCGGAGCCCCCCTCAAGGCCGGCGACGTCGTTCTGACAGGTGCTCTTGGCCCGATGGCCTCAATGGGGCCTGGTGATCTGTTTGAAGCGGATATCGAAGGTATTGGGTCGGTTCGCCTCGCAATTGCGGCGAAATAGGAGACATAGGAAATGACAACTCTCAAGAAGACCAAGGTTGCGATCATCGGATCCGGAAATATCGGAACTGACCTCATGATCAAGGTCATGCGCAAGTCGAAGGGTCTCGAAATGGGCGCAATGGTCGGGATCGATCCCGACTCGGACGGCCTTGCCCGGGCGAAGCGCATGGGTATCGCGACCACGCATGAAGGAATTGACGGTCTCGTTAAGCTCGACGTGTGGCCCGAAATCGGAATTGTCTTTGATGCGACATCTGCTGGCGCACACAAGCGGCACAATGAAGTCGTCACATCCGCTGGCAAGGTGATGATCGACCTCACGCCTGCGGCGATCGGGCCGTATGTCATACCCGTCGTCAATGGTGACGCGCATCTGGATGCGTCAAATGTCAACATGGTCACTTGCGGCGGGCAGGCGACGATCCCAATCGTGGCAGCGGTAGCATCCGTCGCGACAGTCCACTATGCGGAGATCGTCGCTTCCATCGCCTCCAAGTCAGCCGGGCCGGGAACGCGGGCCAACATTGATGAATTCACCGAGACAACCTCAAAGGGTATAGAAGAGGTTGGAGGAGCCCGGAAAGGCAAAGCCATAATCGTCCTGAACCCGGCAGAGCCTCCGATGATTATGCGCGATACGGTATTCACCCTCTCTAGTGGCGCGGATGAGCCTGCAATTGAGGCCTCAATTGAAGCAATGGTTGCAAAGGTCAACGCCTATGTGCCCGGCTATCGGATGAAGCAAAAGGTTCAGTTCGAACGGTTCGGCTCGAACAACCCGGTCAAGATTCCGGGCCTGGGCACGTTCGAAGGCATCAAGACCAGCGTCTTCCTGGAAGTCGAGGGTGCTGCCCACTACTTGCCTGCATACGCGGGAAATCTCGACATCATGACTTCAGCTGGCATTGCGACCGCTGAGAAGATCGCCGCGCGGCGGCTAGCCAAGGAGACTGCCTGATGGCGTTCGATCCCAAATCCGACAATCTTTACATTCAGGACGTCACTCTGCGCGACGGGATGCATGCGATCCGACACCAATACGGTATCGAGCACGTCAGCAAGATTGCCGCCGCCCTTGACCAAGCCGGGGTCGACGCAATCGAGATTGCACATGGAGACGGCCTGAATGGCTCAAGCTTCAATTATGGTTTTGGTGCCCACACAGACTGGGAGTGGATTGAAGCCGTCGCGGATTCAGTGAAAACGGCGAAACTGACCACGCTCCTCCTTCCGGGGATCGGAACGATTGAGGAGCTGAAGCATGCCTATAAGCTTGGCGTCCGGTCTGTCAGGATCGCCACACACTGCACGGAAGCCGACGTATCGAAACAGCATATCGGTGTTGCCAGAGATCTGGGTATGGACACGGTTGGCTTTCTTATGATGTCCCACATGGTTGAGCCTGAGAAATTGGCTGAACAAGCCGCCATGATGGAAAGCTATGGTGCCGAATGTATCTATGTCACCGATAGTGGCGGCGCGCTCGACATGGATGGATACATCGCACGGCTTCAAGCCTACGAAAAAGTCCTGAAGCCGGAAACTGAACGGGGTATCCACGCCCACCACAATCTGTCGCTTGGCGTCGCCAATTCCATTGTCGGCGTTCAACATGGCGCAAGACGCGTGGATGCTTCGCTGGCCGGCATGGGTGCCGGGGCCGGAAACGCACCGCTTGAGGTGTTCATCGCAGCCGCCGAGCGAAAGGGGTGGAAGCATGGATGCGATCTTTTCGCGCTCATGGATGCCGCTGAGGAACTTGTCCGCCCACTCCAGGACCGCCCCGTCCGCGTTGATCGCGAAACGCTCTCGCTGGGCTATGCCGGGGTGTACTCGTCCTTCCTCCGGCATTCAGAGAAGGCAGCGAAAGATTATGGGATCGATACACGTGAAATCCTGGTTGAACTAGGACGTAGGCGTATGGTTGGTGGCCAGGAAGATATGATCGTCGACGTAGCCCTGGATATATTGAAAGAACAACAATCCACTCAAAAACTTGCGACGTGAGCGACCAATCTTTATTGACTGTTGTCTTGCATCGCGGTCACGATGCGAGACTACAATCATCTATCTGGTATCAATCTCTCGATGCAGCCTGTTGTAATTGTGACGGCTGCGAGATTCAATCTGTCTGGACGAACGGCGCAGTCAGAACACGCTCAATCTGCTTATGTGCGTACAGTGCTTTTGGCTCGGTGAGCGCACTTTTTCATCGCCTTTTGACCTAAGCGAGCAACCTTGAAGTTTCCATGATAAATTGAAATTGGCACGCCTTCTGCATTCCCCTGACGCGGGAGGCAGATCCATGCTTGTTCACACGATAGAAGACCTGAACGATACCCTCGCCAGGTATGACTACACCGCCAATCTCTCACGCGGGAACTGGGCCTGGGAATTCGCCCGGCGCAATTCCGCGCTGAAAGCCGCCGCCTATGCTGCGCAACCTGACTTTGAAACAAGAACGGCATGTTGTGACATACAGCTTCTCCGGCTTTGCGAGCAGGACCGCCAAGCCGAAGACTGGGGACTTCTCTATTTTCCGAACCCAGATCAGTCGGCCCTTACCACGCATGTCTTCTGGTCCGACAAGACCTATCCCCGCAAGGTCGCCGTTCACGTGCGTGAAAGAGAGCGCGGCGAGATCGACGAAATCTTCGAAAAGAGCACGCGCCTCTGCAAGATCATCCATCTCGTGGATGCCTTCGAGCACGAACACATCCTTGTCAAAGGTAAGAAGTGCTCGATCCAGGTCAGGTGCAGTGGCAAGTCGCTCTTGTCCCTCGAGCCTGTAAAAATGGAATTCTCCATCTCGGGATTCAGCACAATGCAGGATCACGTGAATGCGCTGAACCGTGCCCAGAAGGTCTACGGCGACGACGACATGTCGCCTCCTGTCTGGTCACGCAAGGGCCTCGGCTATCGCAACGCTCTTGTCGCCTTGGATGCCCACGACGCGGGACTCACCTATCGTGAAACCGCGACGATTTTCTATGGTGAGAAGCGCATCTCGGAAGAATGGGGCGGACCGTCGTCCGCCATGAAGTCCGAAATGGCCCGCCTGCTCGCCAAGGGCCAGCGCCTTCGGGACGGCGAATATTTCTCCCTTTTGGAAGAGAACCTTTGACCTGCCCCTCCGCACATCGAAGAGCGCATACGACGTCATCCGGTCGAACGCTCTATTTCGATTAGCGGCTTACGAACTGGTAGACACCTCTTAGTATCTCAAAGCACTTGTAAGCATCGCCCCTCCCCCGCCTGCTGACGCGGGGCTGTCCGGGAGACGAGAGCCCTCCACCTCGTCCACGTCACCTGACCGGGCCCGGCTCGTCTCCGGTCACGCGGCCACCCGTTCGGGTCGCCGCGCGCTGCGGGGGCTCGCCGGCGGGGGCCGCGCTTTGCTTCCCACTGGCCTTACGGCCAGAGGGGTCAGGCGCGCGTGGCCTCTCGATACCTCAATCTGCCTCGGGCGATGGCATGAGCCATTTGCCGAGAACGGTCACATCCTGGCGCTCGTAGCCGAGGGCATTGTAGAAGGCAGTCGCGGTCTCGTTCTCCCCGCGCACCATGAGCTGCACCTTCGGCGTCCCCCGCGCCGTCAGCCAAAGCTCGGCTTCGGCCATCATTTCGCGCCCATGGCCGCAGGCTTTACGGTCTGGGCTGACAGCCAGATAGTAGATCCAGCCGCGATGGCCGTCATGGCCGACCACGGCGCTGGCAATGACATCGTTATCTAATGTACCGACGAGGATCGTGGCATCGCGGGATGCGATCGACCGGTCCATGTCTGCATTCGGGTCGTCCCATGGCCGGGTCAGCGCACACGCCTCCCAAAGCGCAATCAGCGCTGCGCGGTCAGCTTCCCGGAAGTCTCGTATATCCAAGGCCATGGCTGTCGGGTCTGGAAGGATTCGTATCCACGGCACCAGCCTGCCTGTTTGGTGTTTGAAAGCGTGGACAAGCTTTCCCAGCAGCCGGGAGGGGGCGGACGGCGCGTCTGCCCGGGCGCGGCCCGCGCGCAAGGCGCCGGTGACCTGGGTCCGCCGGTTCTTTCCGTGCCTCCTACCTTTCCGCCTTGCCCCCGGCCCTCATACGCCCGGGCGCCCGCACCTTTCGTCCGCCCCCTCCCGCCTGCCGGGAAAGGCACGCGGGCGAGGTTCAATTTTGCGAGGCTGACATGACCCCTTCACACGAGACTCCCGCTCCCCTTGGAACAGCGACCGGACCAGATTTGCGGGACACGCCCCGCATCTATGTCGCCTGTCTTGCCGCGTATAATAATGGACGGCTCCACGGGGCGTGGATCGACGCGACAGAACCGGACGAGATGATGCAGGGCGTCCGCGCCATGCTGGCGGCGTCGCCTGAACCGGGTGCGGAGGAATGGTCAATTCATGGTGCGACCAGAAAGTCGCATCTGTTGA
>NZ_AWFE01000078.1:0-28222 GCF_003263315.1 Hyphomonas sp. GM-8P | reverse complement strand
AACCGGTGGACCACCTCGGTGGGGCAGAGCAACCCACCTTCCATCAAATAATTGAAAAAGGTCACATACGATGAAACTTATAATTCAAATGCCGTGCTATAATGAAGAAGGGACACTGGCGCTCGCACTAAAAGCTCTCCCCCGCAAAGTAGACGGATTTCAAACAGTCGAATGGCTAATAATTGACGATGGTAGTACAGATGACACAGTCCAAGTGGCTATCGAAAACGGTGTTGACCACATAGTAAGACATCCACAAAATCGGGGTCTGGCTCGAGGTTTTATGACGGGCCTCGACGCCTGTCTTGAGCGTGGGGCGGACGTTATCATCAATACCGATGCAGACAATCAATACAATGCGGACGACATTCCGTTGCTAGTTCGCCCAATATTGGACAGAGTAGCCGATATAGTGGTGGGAGAACGCCCCATAGAAACCATACAACACTTCTCTCCCGTAAAGAAAATGTTGCAGAAGTTCGGCAGCTGGGTGGTTCGCGCGGCGAGTGGTACACGTGTACCAGATGCGCCAAGCGGATTTCGCGCGATCAGCAGGACAGCTGCCGAAGAATTAGTCGTGTTCAACGACTACACTTATACTCTTGAGACTATAATTCAGGCTGGTCAAAAAAATATGGCTATTACGTCTGTACCGGTCCGTGTGAATGGCGATCTCCGACCATCCCGCCTTGTAAAGAGTGTCCCTTCTTACATTCAGCGAAGCATCGGTACGATTGTTAGGATCTTCGTTGTGTACCGACCGTTTCGTTTTTTTGGTTGGCTCGGCACAATATTGTTTGCATCTGGCTTTCTTATAGGTCTCCGCTTTTTGATCCTTTGGCTGGAAGGTGAAGGATCGGGCAACATACAGTCGTTGATCTTGGCCGGTGCACTCTTGGTCATGGGTTATCAAACATTTCTCATCGCGTTTGTTGCAGACTTATTGGCGGCCAACCGTAAACTGTTGGAAGACAACCGCTCTATTCTGCGGCGCCAATTTTTTAATCGCCCTACTAGTCGGAACAACACTTCGCTATCTGAAGAGCCAATAAATGATATAGGATAGCTAAACCCGATTAGTTAATTTAGCACGCCAAGATCGAAGCGGCGAGATTGGTCCAACTCATGGTTTGTGAGTACATCCGTATTGTTGGTTCCATCGACCGGCTTAACTCATTGCTCAGCTGAGCATCTATCAGTCGGGAAAGAGCTATCGGGTCATTGGGAGGGATAACCCAACCAGTGCGACCATCCAAAACCACACCTCTGAAGCCTGGCAGATCCGAGACCACAACCGGCTTAAGGTAATGATAAGCCAAAGATACGACCGCTGAACCGGTGACTGAACGATATGGCAAGAGCACCACGTCAGATTGAGCAAAAAGGCCAGCTGCCTCTACGTCACTGACATACCTATCTATAATCTCTACACGATCTAATAGACCATGCTTCGCTATCAAGTCATCGTAGGTTTGGCGACCATCCCAAAACTCGCCAGCCACAGTCAGCTTCACATCCTCTCGCTGAGACAACGCGAGCGCTTCGATAATCGTATCTAACCCCTTGTAAGGGCGTATGAATCCAAAAAACAATAAGTGCAGCTCTGCCGTCCGTGCAGGGATTGTCTTGGCGTCCGGATAATCACTAAAAATCGGCATAGGTAAAACGACGGAGACGGCCTCGTCGTTGACCTTTTTCAGACTATCTGAGACCGCAGTGGAATGACAAATGAAGGCGTCCGCCACCCTCAGCTGGAAATTATTCACCGTAGTTTTAACAATTGATTTCTCGTGATCAGTATCGTTGTGCACAAGCAATACGATTCGCGCACCTGAGGATCGAATGCTTCGAGCAATTGCGCCAAGACATGGCGCTACGAAGAAGGTCCATGCTGGGATTATTACCAAATCCGGCTTCCATAAGCTGATATCCCTTGAAACTGAGAGCCAGCTAAAAGGGTTCACTGCATCCAAGCTAAATTCAATATCCAGTGAATCATCTGACTGAAGGTCCGAATCCCGGGAGTCAGCGCCTGGATAAAGAAACTTAGGGTACAACCGACTAAAGGAAATTACCCGCAGATCCAAATTTCTATTGCTCTTAAGTGTTCTCGCAATCTGCGTGGTGTGTCGGGCGACACCTCCTCGATAAGGCGACACTGGCCCGACCAATGCAACTCGCCTCTTGGCGGACATTTCAGTACTCAATTGCCGATCTTCCATTGTCTCAACGGGCAACAAAAATGAAATTGTTAACGTAGCCTCGCTGATACACATCATCAAGAAAGCAGGTTTGATGGGCGTCGACATCAAACGCATCCACATTTTTCAATGTGCCTTTGTCGAAGAAAAAGCCAGAATAGCCATATGATTCTATTTCTCGGAATATTTCACTAACCGGCTGGGAAACGTGTCGTTGTTCGATCTCAACCACCATGATAGGTCGACACTTCCTGATGGTTTCAGCGGCACCGCGAATAACCTGTGTTTCGTGCCCCTCCACATCAATTTTAATCATGTCGACGTCCTCAAAGCCGAACTCGTCCAACTGCTTAACTTCGACCTTCCGCACCACTGACGGGCCATCTCTCGGCTCAATAGAAGCTCGAGTGGTTCGCAAAGCACCACCGGCATCTACTGGAATATGAAATTCCAAGATCGAGTTTATATCTGACAGCGCCAAATTATGTATGTTTACGGAAGAACTAGATAGCGCTGCCAATTTTTTGGTCACCTCAGCCAAGGGCTCAAAAGCCTCCACATATTGCATTCGCCTCATGAAATAATACGAATAAATTCCGGTATTTGCGCCTACATCTAAAAAACGGCGATGACGTTTTAACAATGCTCCGGCACGGACAATCTCTTTGTCAAAACTGTTTGTCATCACGTGGTAGGCAGACCTAACGGGCAGATAATACCTGTCGGGCAGCTTCTCCGCGAAACTTGCGAGCATGTTGGTCATCATTCCAGCCTTCAATAAGTCCTGCCCACGGATCTGGATCCTCCAAGAATCCCAAACCACATAATTAAATCAGAATGGCGCACGTCACGAAAGGATACATTGAAGCACTAGTCGAATTTTCCCAAATTAGGTTATGCCAACTGCTTCTATTCAGCGCCAGTGAGGTTTTCAGCGCATGAGATTCCGCGAATTTACTTCAGGACCAACCTTTCGATTGCTCTCGAGCCTGCTGGGTGGAGGCCTCACCATCGCCTGCATCCTATACTTCTCCTTTGAGCTGCATAGAGAATTTTCCTCCGATAATCTAAATTATAACATACCCACGACCGCAGTCATGCTCTCCGGCTCGGCTTACTTAGCGAGCTATTTTTGCTTCGCAGCAAGTTGGCAGCTACTTCTGAAGGCGCTCCACGTGACAGTGCCGATCCGTTCAAACTTAGGCATTCACGCAGTGACACAGTTTGCGAAGTACCTACCTGGAAATGTCGCACACCACATAGGCCGTTTAGGTTTGACGGCTCGCGAAGGTGCGCCAGCAGGTACTGTAGCGGCGGCAATGACTCTCGAGATCCTGATGGTCATCGGGATAATGAGTCTTATTGGATTACCATTGATTCCACAGTGGTTGCATATGCTGTCCGAGAGGTCAGATGCAGCTTGGATCGTCGTGGCTTCAGCCCTTGTAGCGTGCCTAATAGGCTCCGCAATGCTTTATGCGTACCGCTGGCATCCGCGAGTTGCGGGCCTAAGAAGGCATATTGGTGCCCAACTTCCTTCGGTCGACACATGGAATTGGCAACTGGTGATAATGATTGCTGTATTGATGGGTGTCGGCGCCAATTTCGCGGGCGCCACACTGGTCGCTTTAGACACGACCTCTATGCTGGGAAGTATCCAAGGCTATGCGTATACGATTAGCCTTTACGCAGTCGCCTTCTTACTTGGCTTTCTCATGCCAGGAGCACCTGCGGGACTAGGGATCCGCGATATGATCCTTCTCGAAGGCTTATCTCCCCTTCTGGGAAGGGACACTTCTCTTCAAATTACTCTTTACGCGAGACTTATCTCCGCAACATGTGACCTGCTTGTATTTATTCTCGGCATCGCACTCTTAAGGGGAAGAGCCAGAACTCGCCCACAGATCAACCGAGATAATTAACCCACCGTTATTTTAGAACGGAAGCCAGAGCAGGTGGAATATGAAAGTTATTGAATATGAGGACTAACCCACTGCGACGTAATCCCTCAGCTAATATATCTGGATTGCAACCCAAGACCCTTATTGGTCTAAACTGGCGATCGCTTGCTCTGCATGCGGCTTGTCTACTCCTTGCTCTGACAATAAATGGGGCCATCCCGTTCTTTCTACTTTCCACACTCGGTCAGTCGATAGTCGTCGTCGGATACTCCATTTCTTTCCTCAATGATCATGTGTGGTCGATCTATCCAGTCAACATGGGATATCCGGGGAGCAGTCCCATGTCGACTTTACTCGCGCCCGCGACCGTTATGAAGGTATTTTTGTTGCTAGGAATGCACCCAGCGGACGCGTTTTCTAGTACGCTCGCCCTTTGGGTCTGTGCGGGTTACTATGCTGCTTTTAAGTTGGCGCGCCAGCTTTCTGCTAATGCAAACGTTGCAACATTATTAGCACTTCTTTGGTTTAGCTTTCCCATCGTTTGGAATTCAGCGCAGTATTCCCATCTTCATTTCGGCTTTTGTGCGCTTCCAGTATATGTTTATGCTGCCCAATTATTGGCTGACACAAGCACTACCCCAAAGCGTACCGCTATCGTCTCAGCCGGAGTTTACTTCACCACTGTGGTGATCGCTGTGTTCACCGATGGCTATTCATTCATGATGTTTGCCGTAGCATCCAGCATTCTTTTTTTGGGACAATTTGTCCAGAACCACGACGCACGCACCTATATTCTCAAATTCGTAAGTCCGGTACATCTGTTAGCCTTTGCAAGCGCTTACGTCCTTTATTCTAGTTACATTGGACAATCGGAATACAGGCCATCCGATCTTGATTTTTTTAGGGGCTGGGCACTTGATTTAACTTTTCCATTTATACCTCCAAAGGGAACTTTCTGGATTTGGGACGTGAGCGGATTAAGTGCCGTCCGAAATGAGCGGGATTATTGGGGAGATGCATCAACTTGGGTTAGCACTTTCATGCTACCACTGATCTTGGCTGTCATCTACGGAAGCTTTAAAGGTTCTCGCGGTCGAGCAAGCTTGGGAGCATTTTGGGCAATCTCATTATTTGGCTTGTACATGGCGCTAGGCCCCTCCTTGAAAGTGAATTCACATCGCCCCGACGGCGCTCCTAGGGGTATGCCAGCTAGCGCCGCATCATTTCCAACTGGCAATGCAATTCTGTCTAAACATGTGCCTGGCTTTAAAAATATGCGCGCGTCCTACAGATGGGTCGCACTGACTTATCTGGGATTGTGGCTCGCGCTCGCCTACCAGATGACAAACCAACAAAAGAGGGCGGGTCGTGAGGATATGCTAGTCTTACTAGCAGCAATTGCTCTCATGCTGCCCGACCTAGGTAAACACATTCAAAACAAAATGCATCAACGAGAGATGTTCTTTGCGATCGACAGGGATCTTCTCAAACCTCTTGCAAGTGCTGTCACACCCGAAGAGGTCGTTCTATTTGCTCCTTCTGGAAACGACTTCCTTGCAAATTACTTGGCGCCGGCACTCAATGTTCGTGCATTCAACGTCGGTGGTGATAAGAATGTAGAGGCTGCCTCAAAAAGCTGGCCTCCTACTATAGTTCAAGCAGCTACCAAGCCTATTGATGGTATGTTCAGCAAGCGGATATTAAACGCATTACTTTCCGGTGATGTGGACGTCGTAATTCTCCCTAAATTCGACATGCTCTGGGGGGCGCACTATTGGCCGATAGAACATAGCAAAGGCAAAGCATTATCTTCTCATGTTGAATTCTTGAAATCACAACCATTTCTCGCTGTTGAGGAACAAGACCATCTAGTGATAGTGCGTCTATCGGACCAAGATGGTATTTTCTCAGATGAAAAAGTATCTTCAATGTGCCTGCCTGATCGCTGCATCGAAGAACAGGATTTCAATCCAGGAAAATATCCTTCTCAGGTTGGCACAATACAAAATGGCGTTCTTTATACCGACGAACGTCGGGGGTACTTACTCTTCGGACCATACAACTATATCCGTGCAGGGAGTTATTGCATCAGAATCGACGCTGATTTGGATCGCGCAGCTGGTGCATACATAGATATCGCAAGCGATAATGGTGCAACAGTCCTAGCAAAATTTCCTCTGAAGGTCGGTTCCGATAGATCCTCCCTAGAGAAAATGCTTCTTTCGCTGGACGAGCCAGCACAACGCTTAGAATTAAGAATATTTGTTGAATCAGATACCAAACTTGCGCTGCGTTCAGTCCAACTTAAACCTACTTCTTCTGAAATCACCTGTGCTGATTGAGTCCACTTGTGAAAGTGACACGGATATCGATCACGATGCCCATGCGAAGTAACCAAAGACAGCGCTCGACCCATCCTCAGGCGAAAGTGGATCGCCAGTAGTTGATCGTGTCATCCATGGTTTGTTCGAAATCGATGGTAGGAGCCCAACCCAAGGCTTGGCGCAGGCGCTCATTGTTTCCACAGACATACGGCACTTCACTTGTTCGCATCCGTTCCGGATCCCGTTCGACTGTAACAGGCACACGGCTTTTAGCCACGAGATGATCAAGGATGGACTGGATTGTTCGAGTCTTGCCAGACGACAGATTGAAGACGCCACTTTCCGGCACGTTCTCGCCTATAGCTGCCATTGCGTAGGCCGCCACGACATCACGCACATCGAGGAAGTCCCGCTTGGCCTCGAGATTTCCGACCCTTACAACCGGTGGCTGTTCGCCGGCTTCAATCGCCGCGATCTGCTGGGCAAATGCTGGCACCACAAAGGAGGGCGGCTGCGATGGCCCAGTATGATTGAATGCACGGAAGCGGAAACAGCGAAGGCCCTCGACGGCCATCTGGGATAGCATCACATCGCAGACGGCTTTAGTTGCAGCATAAGGTGTCATGGGCTTTAGCGGCACGTCTTCCTCCACCCCTGCTGGTGTCGAGTGCGTATTGAATGCAGAACCGTAAGCTTCAGAACTACATGCGAAAATGAAGCGGCAGTCTGGTGCGTAACTGAGGACAGCCTCGGCAAGGTGCCTTGTTCCCTCGACGTTCACATCCCAGGCCCGAGACGGCTCAGAACGGGCTCGGGCCGGTTCCGAGATGGCAGCCAGATGTACCAAGGCGGACGGGGCGGACTGACTGACATCGGATAGGATGGCCGCACGGTTCCGAATATCGGTTTCGATGACACGGCCAACGCCAGCAACCGCTTGCCCCGGCTGCACGAGCCCGACCAAGCTATCTTCAGAAATGCCCAGCCGGTGCAACTCGCGAATCAGGTAGCCGCCGACAAATCCCGCGGCCCCGGTGATTAGGAGTGGTCTGTCCCGTGATGGTAGCAAGACCTTCTCCACCTAGCTCAGACGGACCAAGTCTGCATCGACCATTTCCACGATCATCTCTTCGAGTGAAATCGCGGGTTCCCAGCCGAGCTTTTCCTTGGCCTTCGTCGGATTACCGAGCAAAACGTCGACTTCCGCCGGTCGGAACAGGTCCTGATCGATGACGAGATGGTCCTCCATGTTCAGACCGGCATGCTCAAATGCAATCTTGCACATATCGCGGACCGTCGTGGTCACCCCCGTTGCAACGACGTAATCGTCGGCCACATCCTGCTGCAGCATGAGCCACATGGCGCGCACGTAATCCTTCGAATGGCCCCAGTCCCGCTTAGCGTCGATATTGCCGAGACGAAGTTCATTGGCCTTGCCGAGTTTGATCCTGGCCACGCCGTCGGTAACCTTGCGCGTCACGAACTCGATGCCGCGCAGCGGCGATTCGTGATTGAATAGGATACCGCTGGAGGCGTGCAGGTCGAAGCTCTCGCGATAGTTCACCGTGATCCAGTGGCCGTAAAGCTTTGCAACAGCATAGGGAGAACGAGGATAGAAAGGAGTCGTCTCGGACTGCATGTCTTCCTGAATCAGGCCATACATTTCCGAGGAAGAAGCCTGATAGAAACGAGCTTCCGGGGCTTCGATCCGCATCGCTTCCAGCAAGTTCGTTACACCAAGGCCCGTAACTTGGCCCGTTAGCAACGGCTGCTGCCAGGAGGATTTCACAAAGGATTGAGCGCCAAGATTGTATATTTCATCCGGCCGGATTTCCTTGATCGTGCGCAGCAGACCAGAAAGGTCGAGCAGGTCACCGTCAATCAACTCAACGTCTTTTTCAATTCCCAGCCATTTCAGGCGGATATCGTTAATTTCGGCAGTGCTGGACCGCCGCACCAGACCAGTAACACGATACCCCTTATCCAGCAGCAGAGCCGCAAGGTAAGCCCCATCCTGCCCTGTAATTCCGGTAAGGAAAGCGGTTTTCCCAGAGTCCATCATGTTTCTCCGTAAAGTTTTGTTCCGAAAGCCTTCTTCCTGCCCGTTCAAACTATGTCAATGAACGGAATGCGATCTTAGCTCGTAGCTCCGGTCTGCGTAGCAACGCGGCATTCACACGACACAAGCATCTCGATCAAAAGGGTGTAATTATAACATATACCTAGAGAAAATTGAGTTGCATGGCCGCCCGGCATGCGATTCTCTGCGGGGTGATTTTCCAATATGCGTGACGCTAGGTACCAGAGTTCAAATTCATGACCGGAGACTTCTCGCCGCTGAAACGGATAGCCCGACGCTTGCGCGAAGAGATGCTGCCACGCCCCACATCGCGGACCCGTAATCTTCCCCTCGACGGACCGGTCGTTGTGGCCGGCATGTTCCGTACAGCCAGCGGTCTAGGGGAGGCGGCAAAGCTGACAGTGCAAGGCCTGCGTACCCTTGGCCTCAGCCCGACTCTGGTCGACCTGAGCAGTGCGTTTCGCCAGGTTGACCAAGAACCATTCGACATGCTCGGCGAACTGCCCCGGACCCATCGCGGCACGCTGATCCTAGCCATTAATGCCCCTGAAACCCGCGCCGCGTTGCAGACCTTGGGCCTGAGACGATGGCACAATTGGCGGATCATCGGATACTGGGCCTGGGAACTGAACGAAGCACCGCCGTCTTGGCTTCCCATAGCTGGACACCTGACGGAAATCTGGACACCTAGCGAGTTTGTCACGCGCACGATTGCATCAAAAGTGCAGATCCCTGTACTGACGGTTCCGTATCCCGTGCGCCCGCACTTGAAGATCAATCCGGAAAGCCTGCACCGCCCGGCGGGCACTCCGCTCCGGGTGATGGCCATGGCCGATGGCCGTTCCTCTTTCTTTCGCAAGAATGTACTTGCTGCGGCGCGTATCTATGTTAGGGCATTCTCACCGCAGAATAACAGTAGACTGACCATAAAACTACGCAACGTCGCCGAATTCCCGGATTTCCAGCGAGAGCTCCACTACCTCATAGGAGATCGCAATGACATCGACATTATTGAGGGCACGATTCCGTCTGAACAGAAATGGGACCTGATCGCCTCACACGACATCATGCTTTCTACGCACAGAGCAGAGGGCTACGGCTTACACCTTGCGGAAGCCATGTCACTCGGACTCTGCGCAGTGGCCACCGGCTGGTCAGGGAACACACAGTTCATGAACCAAAAAAACTCAGCTCTGCTTCCATATTCACTTGAAGATGTGATCGATCCCTATGACATTTATGATCCGCCAATCGGTAGTCAGTGGGCCAGAATCGATGAAGACGCTGGTGCTCAAGTCTTGCGCGATTTGGATATCGATCGAGATCGGCTGACACGCTTGCGTCAGGCCGCTACGGCAACAGACTTTGTTGCTGATAGTATTTCCGCGATGGAACACGCGCTAACTGGGGCAAATTGATACTAAGACGACGCTTTAAAATTTTAACTACTGCACGATCATCACATCATCGATGGTGGCGACCTCGCTGCCCCGGCACAAGATGCTTATCTTTGCCGGCAGTGGCGCGGGCGCCATCTGGCGATAGCCGACGGTACCCGGCACAGCGGACCCGCCGGGCCTCAGGTCCAGGATCAGCCCCTGCGCCGCCGGCATGTCCAGCGGCGTCAGGAACCAGCTGTCCTTGCTGTCCACGCGCAGCATCACGATCATTTTGGTCGGTTCACTGCCGATCGACGGCATCCGGTTCACCCAGGCTTCGGCCTTGGTCACGGCCGGGCAGGACAGCGCAGACTCTGTTTCGGCAACAGCGTCAGGTTCGCTCTGCTCAGTTCCCGGTTGTGGCCAGAAGCACTGGCATCCGGCCAGCATGCCGAATGAAGCCAGCGTGGCGGCAGCACGCATGACTACCAGTCCGTTGAAAGCCTGAACCACAGGGCACTCTCCTCTTCCGCGCCAGCGATATGGTTCGGCGATGTCGACACAACGGCCGCTGCCTCTCCGGTCCAGCTTTCTGCCAGCTGGAAGCCATAGCGCGTCTCGAAGTCGACCTGCCGCCCGCTAGGCATCAGGCCCGCATTGACGGTCTGATGGATCAGTGCGCCGCGGACATCGATACCCACCGGCGCGTTGAGCGCAATGGACCCCGTCTCGGTCCGCCATGGCTGGGCAACGATCAGGCTGAGTCGCCCCGGTCCGGCAGGCCGGCTGGCGCCAAGAGACCAGCGGCTGGTCCAGACGTCACTCACGTTTACGCCCGGCAGGTCCACGCTCGCCATCTCGACCCCGGACGACAGCGTCCAGCGCCGCCCTGCCAGCCATGCACCTTCCAGCGCATAGGCGGTCATCTGTGTCTGGTCTTCCGCGCCGAAGCGTTCCTGTACCGATCCGCCAAGCGCAGTGTTCACATCTTCCACAAAGGTCGCGCCGAAACGGTAGGACCAGCGCGGCTTGTCCCGGCCGAACCGGAAGCCTGACTGGCTGCGGCCGCTCTGCTCCGCCGAGAAGAAATCCATCACAAGGCCCTGCCCCAGATGGTGGCTGAACTTCGCCCAGGCACCGCCGGTGGAAAAAGCGTTCCCCACGCCCGGTTCGTTCAGCAGCGACACGTCCGGCGCAAGCCGGGTGAGCGATCCGCCCCGGCCGACTTCCACTTCATTGGCGCCGAAGCTGTAGCGCATCTGGAAGGTCGATTGCGGGTCTTCCTGGTAAGGTGCCGTCGGGTCATCATAGAGGCGCGCCTGCGTCCAGTTGAAGGACAAATTGCCGACCCGCACCGAATGGGTCTCGCCCGCAGCCCAGTCGGCTCGCATCTGAAAGTTCACCATCCGGGCACCGGCCAGGCCATCCGGCAGCTGGGCGGAGACAGCGTCGGCATCCAACACGAAGCCACGTTCATATTTGTCCTGGAAGACAAGACCATTCAGCGCGCCTGAATTTGTCGCCCAGTCCCCGAACGCGCCGCCACTTGGCGCAAGCACCGTCCCGATGGAAACCTTCTCCGCGCCGAAATCCAGCGTCTGTTGTCCCTGTGGGGAAAAGGCCTGGGCAAGATTGAGAGCACCAACACCGGATACCTCGTCGGCACCAGCGCCTGCCGCCGTACCCGTGATCGGATCGAGCGCCGTATCGACATAGTCATCGGCCGTATCCAGCAGGATCTGCAGCGCGACTTCAGGCTTGTCCTTCAGGTTCGGAAAAGTTTGCAGCATCAGCGCAAGGGCGCCCGCGACATAGGGCGCCGAGAAGGACGTTCCGGATACGCTGTAATAGTCACCAATCGAGTCGGCATCGTTCGTTAGGTCGCCCGGAAAGACGATGTCGTCGTCGGGACCTGTGGTAACGACGCGCTCTCCCGGAGCCAGGATGTAGTAGTTTTTCGCGTCATTTCCCGCACGGTTCGAGAAACTCGATATCTTCATGTAATCCGGATTGGGGTCGGTAACCGTCGGCTCCACAATGTTCAGAGACCCCACCGCCACGACCCGGCCAAGCGAGGCGGCTTCACCCGCAATATAGGCTGGCTCCGTTGGTTCCGCGCCGACCGCGGGTGTGATATTCCCCATCCCGTCATCAATGGCGGGCGCCGCTTCGTTGCCAGCCGAAATAACCACCAGGACTCCCGCCGCAGCAGCAGCGCGAACAGCATTTTCAAGATCCTGATTGGCATCGATCTCGCCCCCCAGCGACATGTTGATGACGCTGGCACCCTGATCCACCGCATACTGGATGGCGCGCACAAGCGCGGAGTCACTGAAATTGCAGCCTTCATCTGCGCCTGTCAGGGCGCAGCTGCCGGGGCTGTCGGCACGGATCGAGATGATCGAGGATTCAAAAGCGATACCCTGAATGCCCGAACCTTCGTCGATCACCGTCGTATAGTCGTCCTGACGGCGCGCTGCGACAACACCGCTCACCATCGTACCGTGCCCGCCCGTATCGATGTCGTCAGGCTGACGGGTGATCGTGACCGGATCCCCGTTCGTATCGTAACCGCTGCAGGCCGTGTCCGCACAAACATCAAAAGTCTGCACGATCGCACCCTGCAGATCCGGGTGGTCGTCGATTGTGCCGGTATCGATGACAGCGACCTTGATGCCGGTCCCGGTCGCACCAATGGCGTAAGCCGCTGACGCCCCGATGACCGGCAACCCGGCCGTCTGCTGGTATTCGCGCGTCTCGAAAGCGGATGCCGGAGCGATCTCGCTCGGAAATGGCGGCGGGGGTGGGGGCGGTGGCGGCGCTGGAGGTGGTGGAGGGGGAGGTGACGTCGGCGTAACGGCCGATCCGCCACCACCGCCGCCCCCGCTGGCACATGCCACGAGAAGGCCGAGCGCCGGGCCGGCCAGCGCCACAATCATGGCGGCTTTCAGGTAGCGCGACCTCTGTGTCCTCAATTGCATGGCCTTAGACCTCCGGCTTGGGCACCTATCCCAAGAATTCGCTGTTATGATGCCGCGTCATCCTGCCCTGACAATCGTGAACGGAACACCAACGCGCCATGGGTAGCAAATCACGAAAATTCCACGCGTTCCTGCGAAAAATGGAACAGTGACCGGGCTTCTTCATCAATCGAGTCGCCGGGCACATTCAGCAATTGGTGCATCGCGTTCTTTCGGTCTTTCAGCGCATGATCGAAATCCTGCTCGATCAGCCTGTCGACCCCCGTCCGGACCATCGCATCGCGCACTTCCATGTACAGCGTCAGCGATCCGCCAAGGAACATGGATTCATAGGCAATCTTGCTCGCGATCTTGTCGTGAATATCCGTGTACTGGAATTGCCGCTCCATGACCGATTTGCGTTTGCAGATGAAGTCGATTTCATGCCGGTATTGCGGGTGGCGCAGGTACAGGCTCTTCAGGGCGGTCATCTCGCTGTCGATGCGGGTCTGGATTTCGTCCGGCAGTGACTCGCTGAGGATGATGACAATATCGATATCCGACCCCTTCACCATCTCGCCGGAGGCGACGTGTTCGCGTGGCTCATTGTGGGCCAGGAAATAGGCAAGATCCCCGGCGATGAAAGCACACAGCTGGCTGCGCACTTCGCGGCCGAGGCTAACGAACAATTGCTTCATCACCTGCTGGGCCACGCTGATTTTTTCGCGGCTGATTTCGCGATGCATGTTCGACAGCGTGCCCTGCCGCTCAATCATCTGATCGCGCTGCCCTGGCAGACCGAACAGGGAGAAGGACAGGAAATCCCGCTGGATCGACGGGCTGAGCCGCACCTGGTCTTCGCGCGTAATGTCATAGCGCAGGTAGTAACTTGCGAAGTGCGACACATGGAATGTGCGGCTACGATAGCAGGCCTGCCATAGCGCGAGCACCGGAACCTTCGGCATGGCTTCAGCCAGTTCCTTGCCGATCAGCGGCCCCTCTGCAGCAATCAGCTGCACAATCCGGCTTTCGATCTCTGTTATATTTAGTTCCATTGGTATTCTTTCATTACGGATACGCAGAAATCAAAACCTCTCAAGCACAACGCTGACATAATTGCGACACGGCTTAACGCTACTTCCACTCTTGAGCGTTGTTACGGCTCACTCTAGGACCTTGAAGTGCAGAGAATTCCACTCTTGATAGTCAGCGTTAAAAAGCAAGGTGCGTAACATTTCGAGTTTGTCAGTAAATTCCATCAATTCGGTCACAAAAGTTCGCCACTGGATGTTCGAGGTGGCGATTCCAACATGGGTAAACATCTGCATAGATCCGGTGCTCGGCGGACCGGTAGAAACCTTCCTTCTAGATGGAAAGACGCCATCAGATCAGAGTTTCCGTCGTACACGCGTCAATGCCCGGCAAATTTACACCATGTGCCACGCAAGCATGCTTGGCGTTGCGGATGCCTTACCCGTAGCAGAAGAGCTATTTGCCTATTTGTTAGACCGTTGCTGGCAAGGGCCCGACAAGGGTTGGGCCAAGACCATAACTCCCGAAGGAGCAATTCTGGATCCGACGCCGGATTTTTATGATTTCGCATTCTGTTTATTTGGGCTGGGCTGGTTCTACAGGGCGACCAGAAATACTGATGCCTTGAAACTCGCTCACCAGACATTGGACATTCTGGAACAAAAATTTCGCCACCCTTCCGGCAAGGGTTTCCACAATCAATTACCACCCACGCTTCCCCGTCAGCAAAATCCCCACATGCATTTGATGGAGGCGGCATTGGTCCTGGCGCAAGCGAGTGGAGAAGCTCGTTTCCGGGACCTTGCGGACGAAATGGCACAGCTTTTCTACAGTTCCTTCTTCCAAAATCGAACCAACATACTTCCAGAGTTCTTCTCAGAAGAACTCACCCCTTTAATCGAGTCGAACCTGAACAGACTAGAACCGGGACATCATTTCGAGTGGGCGTGGATTCTTTCACAACACCAGCTCCTAACAGGGCAGAACCATGAAATCATCGTCCAAGCGCTAGTGAGTGGAGCAGAGAAATATGGGATAGATCCAAATACTCAGCTCACCTACAATAGCTTGGACAAAAACTTGGTTCCAATTGACCGGGGCTCTCGTACATGGCCGAATACTGAGCGAATTAAGGGATGGCTCGGACTCTACGAGCTCACGGGCATTTCTCCTTGGGAATCTGTAGGAAAGTGCTGCAATGCACTATTTTCTCATCATCTCAGCGAAACAGCACCGCCCGGCATGTGGGTTGACGCGTTCGATCACGCGGCCCGGCCTAAATCAACCGACATTCCATCCTCGACATTTTACCACCTGTTTCTGGCTTTTTCTGAAATCATGCGCCTCGGAAATCGCCTACCCAAACGAAAAGTACAAAAGCCCGAAACCGCGGCTCCTTACGGTGTCGATCGCGTAAATTAATCTGGCTGGTCCAGCAGGGACAACAAATAGT
Source organism: Hyphomonas sp. GM-8P (assembly GCF_003263315.1). Classification (NCBI taxonomy): domain Bacteria; kingdom Pseudomonadati; phylum Pseudomonadota; class Alphaproteobacteria; order Hyphomonadales; family Hyphomonadaceae; genus Hyphomonas; species Hyphomonas sp. GM-8P. Next base: position 12,892 of record NZ_AWFE01000078.1, on the reverse strand, counting down.
CGCGGTATTCATTGTTGAACGCCGCCGCGAGGTCCCGCATCTGGCCAACAGAAATGAGGCCGCGCCGCCAGGCCACCTCCTCGATGCAGGCGACCTTCAACCCCTGGCGTTTTTCAACGGTTTGCACAAAGTGCGATGCTTCCAGCATGCTGTCGAATGTGCCGGCATCAAGCCAAGTGACCCCGCGCGGCAGGCGCACAACGTTCAGATCCCCCCGCTCCAGATAGGCCTGGTTGACCGACGTGATTTCAAGCTCACCCCGCGCGGACGGCTTCACCGACCGGGCAATCTCCGTCACATCCGGCCCATAAAAGTAAAGCCCGGTCACGGCCCAGTTCGCACGCGGGTGGGCCGGCTTTTCCTCAATTGACAATGGTTTGCCATCTGCGCCGATTTCAACAATGCCGAACCGCTGCGGATCATTGACCTGGAACGCCATCACCGACGCGCCTGATTTCAGTCCGGCCAATTCCTGCAGCATTCCTGTCAGGCCCGCACCATAGAAAATATTGTCTCCGAGCGCGAGCGCGCAGGAATCACCGGCAATGAACGTTTCACCGATCAGGAAGGCTTCGGCGATACCGGCAGCCGTTTCCTGCTCCGCATAGGAAAATTTCACGCCCCATTGCGAGCCATCCCCCAGAAGGGCCTGATATGACGCTGCCTGTCCCTTGGCGCTGATGATCAGGATCTCCGTGATGCCCGCAAGCAGGAAGGTCGAAATCGGATAGTAGATCAGCGGCTTGTCATAGATCATCAGCAGGTGTTTCGACACAGCCCGCGTTGCCGGATAAAGGCGGCTGCCCTTCCCCCCTGCCAGAATAATGCCCTTCATTCTTCAGAGAGCTCCTCAATCAATTTGCCGACTGTCTTTTCCAGTCCGATTTTCCAGTCCGGCATTTCAATGCCGAAGACACGGCTCGTTTCCGACATGTCGAGGCGGGCGTTCAAAGGCCTCTTCGCTGGGGTCGGATAATCCGCTGTTTGAACGGGGACGACGTCCGCGAAGGGGCCGCCGAGCCGCTGACTGCAATCGAAGATCAGCTTGGCCATCGTTGCGCGGTCCGTCTCCCCCTGCCCGGCCAGATGGTACACACCCCAATCGGAGAAATCCGGCGCCGCCGTCTGCCGGGCCATGTCGAGCAGGCCCGCAGCGAGTGCTGGCGCGTATGTCGGGCAACCAAACTGATCGCAGACAACAGTCACTGACGAGCGCGTCTGCGCGAGTTTCAACATGGTACGGACAAAATTGTTTCCGAATTCGGAAAAGATCCACGACACTCGCACCATCAGAGATTTCGGCGCCAAATCCCTGACAGCCTGCTCACCTTCCAGTTTGGTGTGTCCATAGGCACCCAGCGGATGAGCCGCATCATCCGGTGCATAGGGCTCAGGCTTGGTGCCGTCGAAGACACAGTCAGTCGACAAATGGATCAGGGGGATCTGTCTTTCGGCACAGGCAGAAGCCAGGTTGCCCGGGCCGGTCACATTCAGGGCGCGCGCCGCTTCCGGCTCGCTTTCCGCGCCATCGACGGATGTGAAAGCCCCTGCATTAATCACGGCGACCGGGTTGGTCGCGTCAAGTGTGCGTGAGAGGGAAGCAGGATCCGTCAGGTCTGCTTCCGGCCGGCCGGCGCATAAAACGACGGATCCACCAACGGACGCCAGGGCCTGAGCCACCTGACCGGTCTTCCCGATGACGAGAACCGGGGTCATCTGACCTGCCCGAGTCGTTGGCCCTGATAGCGTTCTTCGCGGATCGGGCGCCACCAGTCTTCATTGCCCAGATACCAATCCACAGTCGCAGCGAGTCCTGCCTCGAAATCGTGCTCCGGCGCCCAGCCCAGCTCACGGTCGATTTTTGCCGGGTCGATCGCATAACGGAAGTCGTGCGCCGGCCGGTCTTCAACAAATTCGATCAAGGCCTCGTGCGGGGCCCCTGCGGGCCGGCGTTCGTCCAGGATCCGGCAAATCGTCCGCACGATCTGCAGATTGGTCCGTTCGGCACCGCCACCGACGCAATAGACTTCACCGGGCACACCTTCCTGCGCCATGAGAGACAGGGCACGGGCATGGTCTTCCACATGCAGCCAGTCCCGCACATTCGCGCCATTGCCATAGATCGGCAGGCGCTTTCCTTCCAGCCCATTCAGGATCATCAGGGGGATGAGCTTTTCCGGGAACTGGCGCGGCCCGTAATTATTCGAGCAGTTCGAGACAACGACCGGCAAGCCGTAAGTGCGCTGCCAGGCCCGCGCGAGGTGATCCGCGCCGGCCTTGCTGGCAGAATAAGGAGATGACGGGTCATACCGGGTCGTTTCGGTGAACACCCCCTCCGGCCCAAGAGAGCCGAAGACTTCATCCGTAGACACATGAACAAACCGGAAAGCATCCCGCCTGTCATGCTCCAGACCGGACCAGTATTCCCGCGCCGCTTCAAGCGTCGCGTAAGTCCCGACAAGATTGGTCGTGATGAAATCAGCAGGCCCATCGATCGAGCGATCCACATGCGTTTCGGCAGCCAGATGAAACACAGCGTCTGGCTCTGCAGCCTTCACGGCATCGCGCATGGCCTGCGCATCGCACACATCTGCCGCAACATGGCGAAACCTGTCATGCGCTTTCAACGCTTCAAGCGTCGCCGGATTGGCGGCGTAGGTCATGCGGTCGATGGCGACCACTTCCGTTTCCGCATCGGACAGCAGAAGATGACACAGCGCCGATCCGATAAAACCGGCGCCGCCTGTCACGACATAGCGCTTCATTTGACGGCTGCCATTGCAGTGCCGGATTTCAGTGCCGACAGGCCCGGCCAGTGACGGTCCCGTCCGGACAGGGTCATGTCACTTGGGGGAAACGGCCACTGAATGCCGAGCTCGGGATCGTCGAACGCCAGTCCGAATTCCGCTTCCGGCGAGTAGTATTCAGTGACGCTGTAGATGATCTGTGTGTCGTCCTCGAGCGTGCAGAAGCCGTGCGCAAAACCTGCGGGAACAAACAGCTGGCTGCCGGTCGCGGCGGACAGTTCCACGCTCGCATGCTGGCCGAACGTCGATGATCCCGGACGGATATCCACCACCACATCGAGGAGGCTTCCAGCGATGCACTGTACCAGCTTGGCCTGCGCATGAGGGGCCTTCTGGAAGTGCAGACCTCTCAGCGTGCCTTTGCTTTGGGAGAGGGAATGGTTCGACTGCACGAACTGGCAGTCGATGCCATGAGCCGCGAACTCTGATTGCCGGAATGTTTCAGCGAAGAAGCCGCGCTCGTCACCGATACGCTTCGGATGAACGAGGATAAGCCCTTCCAGTCCGCCGACTTTTTCGAATCTGGCCATACTCTGCCCTGACAAACCGACCGCCCCCGCAGCCCGACTCCGGCTATAGCATGCCCGATTTTGACCGCAACACGCGAAGGGTTACTCGACTGTAACCGATTTGGCGAGGTTTCGGGGCTGATCGACGTCCGTGCCTTTCGCAACTGCGACGTGATAAGCCAGCAACTGCAGGGGGATTGCCGCCAGGATCGGCAAGGTGAAACCGTCCCCGTCCGGCAGGCGGATCACGTGATCGGCGCGGTTACCCGCCAGGGCGATACCGGCATCATCGGAAATCAGGATCACTTTCGCGCCGCGCGCACGGATCTCCTCGACATTGGAAATCGTCTTCTCGAACAGCTCGTCCTTCGGCGCCACGACCACCACAGGCAGCCCCCGTTCGATCAGGGCGATGGGACCGTGCTTGAGTTCGCCGGCGGCATAGCCCTCGGCGTGGATGTAGGACACTTCCTTCAGCTTCAGGGCGCCTTCCAGGGCCAGCGGATAGTACCGCCCCCGGCCCAGGAACAGGACATCTTTGGCCTGCGTCAGCGTCTTCGCGATTTCGGCAATCTGCTCCTGCGATTCCAGTGCCTCGGTCACCTTGCGCGGCAACGCCAGCAGGTTCTTGATTGCAGTCGCTTCATCGCCCGGCAACAGGTGTCCGCGCGCCCGGGCCGCCGCAAGTGCCATGACCGCAAGAACGGACAGCTGCGCCGTGAAAGCCTTGGTTGAAGCCACGCCGATCTCCGGCCCTGCATGGGTCGGCACCACGGCAGCAGCCTCGCGCGCAATGGAGCTTTCCGGCACGTTCACGATGGCCACCGCCGTCGTCCCGTTCTGGCGGCAGTAGCGCAATGCGGCCAGCGTGTCGGCCGTCTCGCCCGACTGGCTGACGAACAGCGCCGGGCCGGACTGCGGCAGCACCGGCTGACGGTAGCGGAATTCGGACGCGATATCCGTTTCGAGCGACAGACGCGCCACCTGTTCGAACCAGTACTTCGCGGTGAACGCGGCATAATAGGCCGTGCCACAGGCAATCGCGACCGCGCGGTCTGCTGCGGTGAAGGACGCCGTCGCCACCGTGCCGATATCCAGCGTACCGGCCACCTGGTCCACATAGGGCATGATAGACCGGGCGATCGACTCCGGCTGCTCGTGGATTTCCTTGAGCATGAAGTGGTCATATTCACCGCGCTCGATCAGCGCATCGTTCACGGCGGAGGTGACGCGCTTGCGGTTCACACGTTCGCCGCGCGCATTACGGATATCGAAGCTGTCGGGCGTCAGAACGCACCAGTCACCTTCTTCCAGATAGGTGACGTCGCGGGTAAGCGGGGCCAATGCGATGGCGTCGGAACCGAGGTACATCTCGCCTTCGCCATAGCCGAGCACCAGCGGACTGCCCCGCCGGGCCCCCATCATCAGGCCCTCCCGCCCTTCGAAGATGACAGCCAGCGCGAACGCGCCATGCAGCTCAGCCAGTGTGGCTTCGAAGGCATCGACCGGATCTGCCCCGTCGCTGATCTTCTGGTCCAGCAGCTGCGCGATCACTTCGGAATCGGTTTCCGACTCGAATTTGCGGCCGGCAGCCTGGAGCGCGTCCCGCAATTCGCGGAAATTCTCGATGATGCCATTGTGGACGATTGCCACGCCGCCGGACATGTGCGGGTGGGCATTGCTTTCGTTCGGCTGCCCATGCGTGGCCCAGCGTGTGTGCGCGATGCCTGTGGTGGCATTCATCGGGTGTTCGCGGAGCCGCGTTTCGAGATTCACGATCTTTCCGGGCGCACGCCGACGGTCCAGACCGCCTGCGGCCGACACCGCGATTCCGGCACTGTCATAGCCGCGATATTCCAGGCGCTTCAGCCCATCGATCAGCCGATCGGCAACAGGCTCTTTTCCTGAAATCGCAACAATTCCGCACATAATCCACTCCGCTCTTGGCTCAGCATCTCTTAGATCGCGGCAAAACGGCAGAACAATGAAACTTTGTGATCAAATGCGACAAGATCTGGCCCCGGATTGGCCGGATCCTCAATACTTCCGGGCAAACCAGCAATCCGGACATGACGGAGGCAAACGCTTTGCCGGCGGGAAATAGCAGTTGGAGGACTGCCTCAATGTGCCAGCAGGCCAGTAGAAGATACTCCCATCAGCGCATCTGAATGCTAGATTAAGTTCAAACTTCGCCCTGTCTTTGCATATAGGCCCCAGCAAGTACTACGGAGCCCGATCTTTTGCCCCAACTGACTCACCTCGACAGGCTGGAAGCCGAAAGCCTTCACATCATCCGCGAAGTCGCCGCCGAATGTGAAAACCCGGTGATGCTGTACTCCGTCGGCAAAGATTCGGCGGTGATGCTGCATCTGGCAATGAAGGCGTTCTATCCGTCCCGTCCGCCCTTCCCGCTGATGCATGTGGATACGACGTGGAAGTTCCGCGAGATGATCGAGTTCCGCGACCGCAAGGCCGCCGAGATGGGCATGGACCTGATCGTCCATATCAATGAAGACGGTGTACGCGAAGGCGTTGGCCCCTTCTCGCATGGCTCCGCTGTCCATACCGATGTCATGAAGACCCAGGCGCTGAAGCAGGCGCTCGACAAGTACAAATTCTCCGCTGCGTTTGGCGGGGCCAGACGCGATGAGGAAAAGTCGCGCGCCAAGGAACGGATCTTCTCCTTCCGGTCAGCCGAGCATCGCTGGGATCCCAAACGCCAGCGCCCGGAGATATGGAACCTCTACAATACCCGGATCCATCCGGGAGAGAGCATCCGGGTCTTCCCGCTGTCGAACTGGACCGAACTCGACATCTGGCAATATATCCGCCGCGAAGGCATCGAAATCGTGCCGCTCTACTTTGCTGCCGAACGGCCGGTGGTGAACTGGAACGGCGTGGACATCATGGCGGATGACGACCGCATGCCGGAAGACCTCGCCAAGACGGCGATCCTCAAATCCGTCCGGTTCCGGACGCTCGGCTGCTACCCACTGACCGGCGCTGTCGAAAGCACGGCCACCACGCTTGACGACATCATCCAGGAGATGCTGCTGACCACGACTTCGGAACGGCAGGGCCGCGTCATTGATGTCGACCAGTCGGCGTCCATGGAGAAGAAGAAGCAGGAGGGCTATTTCTGATGCGCCTCACTGACGACCTCATCGCCACCGATATCGGCGCTTATCTCGAAAAGCACGAGAACAAGTCGCTGCTGCGCTTTATCACCTGCGGCTCTGTGGATGATGGCAAGTCCACGCTGATCGGCCGCCTGCTGTACGACTCCAAGATGATCTTCGAGGACCAGCTCGCTTCGCTGGAAGCGGATTCAAAGAAAGTCGGCACACAGGGAGAGAACATCGATTTCGCGCTACTCGTCGACGGCCTCGCCGCTGAACGGGAACAAGGTATCACGATCGACGTCGCCTACCGCTTCTTTGCAACCGATAAGCGCAAATTCATCGTCGCCGACACGCCCGGTCACGAACAGTATACGCGCAATATGGCGACCGGCGCCTCGACGGCAGATGTCGCTATCCTGATGATTGACGCCCGCAAAGGCATCCTCACCCAGACGCGCCGCCATGCCTTCATCACGACGCTGCTTGGCATCCGGCGCCTCGTCCTGGCAGTAAACAAGATGGACCTCGTCGACTATGACGAGACGATCTTCAACGACATTGTCGATGACTTCTACGCCTTCGCGGATGAGCTTGCGACAGATCTCGAAATCCAGCCGATCCCCATGTCGGCACTGGCCGGGATCAACATCACAAGCCGGTCGGATGAAACCGACTGGTACGATGGCCCGGCCCTGATGGAATACCTTGAAAACGTCCCTGTGGGTGACAAGCGCCGCAATGCTTCGTTCCGCATGCCAGTCCAGTGGGTGAACCGTCCGAACCTCGATTTCCGCGGCTTCTCCGGACAGATTGCCTCCGGCACGGTGAAGCCTGGTGACCGGGTGAAATCCATGCCATCCGGCAAGCAATCGACCATCGCGCGGATCGTGACGGCCGACGGCGACCTACCCGAAGCCGTGGCCGGCCAGTCGGTGACGCTGACGCTGGCGGACGAGATCGACGCCTCACGCGGTGATGCCATCGTCACGGCGGATGATCCGACTGAAGTGTCCGACCAGTTCCAGGTCCGCATCCTTTGGATGAACGAATCTCCGCTCCTTCCGGGCCGGCGCTACCTCCTGAAAGTCGGTGCCAAAACGGTCACCGCGACCGTGAACGCCCCGAAATATGGTATTGATGTCAACACCTTGTCGGATGTTCCCGCAAAGACGTTGGAACTCAACCAGATCGGCGTCACGACGATCTCGCTCGATCAGGCAATCACGTTCGACCCCTACGACGCCAACCGCAATCTCGGCGGCTTCATCCTGATCGACCGGATGAGCAATGATACGGTTGGCCTGGGCCTCATAGACTTTGCCCTTCGCCGTGCATCGAACATCCACTGGCAAGCCATGGATGTGGACCGCGATGCGCTGGCCGAACAGAAAGGGCAGCGGCCCGCCGTCCTCTGGTTCACGGGACTGTCCGGCTCCGGCAAGTCGACGATTGCCAACGCACTCCAGAAGCGCCTGTTCGCCCTTGGCAAGCACTCTTTCTCTCTCGACGGTGACAATGTCCGTCACGGGCTGAACCGCGACCTCGGCTTTACCGATGCGGACCGAGTGGAAAACATCCGCCGCGTTGCAAATGTGGCCAAGCTGATGTCCGATGCCGGCCTGATCACGCTTGTCTCATTCATCTCCCCCTTCCGGGCCGAACGGCAGATGGCGCGGAACATGATGGCAGACGGTGAGTTCATCGAGATCCATGTCGACACTCCGCTTGACGTGGCAGAGCAAAGAGACGTCAAAGGCCTCTACAAGAAGGCACGTTCAGGAGAGATCAAGAATTTCACCGGCATATCGAGCCCCTATGAAGCGCCCGAGAACCCAGAGCTCCGGATTGACACGGTCGACCGAAGCCCTGATGACGCTGCCGAGGAGATTCTCGACTACCTCCACGAGAATGGCTTCCTTGGCGCCTGATACCAGGTGCCGGCCGTTGAAATGGCCAGATCTTGGGGCGGCGAAAGGAAGACGATGCGGATTTATCCCGTAATCATGTGCGGCGGCGCAGGGACGCGCCTCTGGCCGGTGTCTGTGCAGGCGCATCCGAAACAGTTCCACCGGCTGGTGACCGACAAGACCGTCTTCCAGGACACCGTGTTGCGTCTGACCGGCGAGGATTTTGCGCCGCCGGTGGTTATGTCAAACCAGCGTTATGCCGGCCTCGTCCGCGAGCAACTGGCAGAAATCGGCGTCGAGCCTGGTACCGTGATTCTCGAACCGATGGTCCGCAATACAGCTGCCGTCGCCGCCGTCGCAGCGCGCCATGTTGCTGAGCAGGATGCAGAAGGCCTGATTCTGCTGCTGCCATCGGACCATTTCATCGGCCAGCCAGATGTGTTCCTCGCCGCGGTCACCGAGGCCGCCCGGATGGCGAAATCCGGTTACATCACCACGTTCGGCATCAAGCCTGACCGGCCTGAAACAGGCTTCGGCTATATCCAGCGCGGGGACGCCATTGGCGGATCACTTTATGCGGTGACGGAATTCCGGGAGAAGCCGAATCTCGAAACGGCAATGAAGTACATCTCAAATCCGGCCTTCAGCTGGAATGCCGGTATTTTCCTCTTCTCTGCTTCGCTGATGGTCGACGAGCTGGAGACCCACGCGCCGGACATTCTGGACGCCGCCACCGCCGCGCTGGAAGCGGCAAGCGATGTCGACGGGAATATCCTGCTCGATCCGGAATGCTTCGCCGCAGCGCGCTCCACCTCGGTGGACTACGCGGTCATGGAGCAGACCTCCAAAGCGGCCATCTATGCACCGCTGGACTGCCAGTGGAACGACATCGGCACGTGGAGCATGATCGGCTCGATCCGCCAGGAGGATAGCGAAAATCCGCCGATTGCGATTGATTCCGAGGGCTGCACCGTTCTGTCAGACGCGGATCACACGGTCGCGCTGGTCGGTGTGCAGGATCTTTGCGTCATCGTGGAAGGCGGGCGCATCCTGATCACGTCGAAAGACCGGACGCAGGATGTCGGCAAAGTCGTTTCCGCCTTGCGTGAAACAGGCCGTGAAGACCTCCTCTGAACGGGCTGCCCCTGCGTGACCGGCTCCAAAAACTGAATCCTATGCTAAATTCCATCTCGCTGTAGTGCAGCGGGAGGAAAAATCATGCCGGAAGCCAAAGGTGCCGGTGCAGATAAAAAATCTGCCAAAACAATCAACTACGATGCCGTAATTGTCGGCGCCGGATTCGGCGGCATGTATATGCTGCACAAGCTGCGCGGCATGGGATTGAACGCGCATGTCTTCGAGGCCGGCAGCGGCGTCGGAGGCACCTGGTTCTGGAACCGCTATCCCGGCGCCCGTGTGGACATTGAAAGCCAGGAATATTCCTTCTCCTTCTCCAAAGAGCTGGAAGAAGAGTGGCAATGGTCTGAGCGCTACGCGCCTCAGGGCGAATTGCTGGACTATGCCAATCACATCGCGGACCGGTTCGATCTGCGCCGCGATATCAGCTTCAACACCCGTGTTGAGTCCGCACAATACGATGACCAGGCCGGACTATGGCGGATCACGACGGACCAGGGCGACACCATCGAGGCACGCTATTGTGTCATGGCGACCGGGTGCCTCTCGGCAGCCAAGACGCCGGACATTCCGGGCGCCGGAAACTTCAAGGGTGAGACCTATAGCACCGCTACCTGGCCCGAGGACGCCGACCTCTCCGGCAAGCGGGTCGGCATCATCGGCACCGGCTCGTCCGGTATCCAGACCATCACCACCATCGCACCAGTGGTCGGCGAGCTCTACGTCTTCCAGCGTACACCGAATTACAGTGTGCCGGCGCATAACCGTCCGCTGGATCCGGCGGTGCGGGAAGACTGGCTGGCCAACCGTGAAGACTATCGCCAGCAGCAACGGGAATCCGGAATCGGAATCGTGGCGCTGGAAGCGAGCGAAGAGCTGGCGCTGGAACAATCGGAGGAAGACCGCCTTCGTGAATTCGAGCGGCGCTGGGCGAAGGGCGGTTTCTGTGTCGGCGCGCCTTATGCCGATACCGGTGTCGACCCGGCGGCCAACAAGCTGCTGGCAGATTTTGTTGCTGGCAAGGTCCGCGAAATTGTGAAGGATCCGGAGACGGCAGACCTGCTGATCCCCAAGACCTATCCCTTCGGCACGAAGCGCCTGGTCGTCGATACCGGCTATTTCGAAGTCTACAATCAGGACAATGTCCACCTGATCGATCTCAACAAGACACCGATCGAAACCATCACCGAAACCGGCCTTAGCACCAGCGAACGCGATTATGAGTTCGACGTGCTGATCTATGCCATCGGCTTCGATGCCATGACCGGTGCGCTGGAACGGATCGACATCCGGGGCCGGGACGGCCTGAAGCTGAAGGACAAATGGGCAGCCGGTCCGCTGACCTATCTCGGCCTCACCGTGTCCGGCTTCCCGAACATGTTCATGATCACGGGCCCCGGCAGCCCGTCTGTCCTTTCCAACATGATCGTTTCCATCGAGCAGCATGTGGACTGGATCGCGGACTGCATCCACGACATGGGCGAGCGCCAGCTGACCGTCGTGGAAGCAACCCCGGAAGCCGAGGCTGAATGGGTGGCCCATGTGAACGAGGTCGCGTCCGAAACGCTCTATCCGCAGGCCAATTCCTGGTATCTCGGCGCCAACGTCCCCGGCAAGCCGCGCGTGTTCATGCCTTATGTGGGCGGCGTCGGCGTCTACCGCGAAGTCTGCGACGAAGTCGCCGCGAATGACTACAAGGGGTTCACCCTGACCCGCGCGCCTGCGGAAGCGTCCTGAGACCGGCCTGCGGTTTGACCGCAGATTGACCCTAGGGGTTTCCCCGGCGTCCCATCTCGAATCCTGCCTGATCCCGCGATAAGCAGGGATCAGGCATAAATATATTCGGGAGCGAACGATGGCCAAAGGGGATCTTCCTGTTCTTGTCGGCGTAGGCCAAAGCCTCAGCCAGTGGGACGGCTCTGCCGGTCCAGCCGGGGCCCCCTCCCCGCTGTCGCTGATGGTGGACGCTTCCAAGGCGGCGCTTGCCGACACGGGCGCGGCAAGCATCGCAGACGCCATCGACACGCTCGCCGTGGTCCGGATCTTCGAGGACTCGGTGCGCAACGCCCCGCACCCGCACGGACACAACACGAACCTGCCCGGCACGCTGGCGCGCGACATCGGGGCCTCTCCTGCCAACCTGATCTATGAGACCGTCGGCGGCCAGAGCCCACAGGCGCTCGTCAACGAAATGGCTGCGAAGGTCTTTGAGGGCGAGATCGAATGCGCCCTGATCTCCGGCTCCGAAGCCAACCGCGCCTCCAAGGGCGCGCGCCGCCATGGCGTGGAGATCAACTGGGCCGACAGCGCCGACGCCGAATATGAAGACCGCGGCACCGGCCCGATGATGCTGAGCCGTGAAGAGATCAAGCACGGCATTGTCGCCCCGGCCTATTTCTACGCCATGTTCGAAAACGCCATCGCCGCCCGCGAAGGCCGCTCGCGCAGCGAACACCGCAAGGCCATGGCGCAGCTGTTCCAGCCCTTCACGGCTGTGGCCGCGAAGAACCCCTGGTCACAGTTCCCGGTGGAGCACTCTGTCGAGTTCCTGTCGACGCCGTCCAAGGCGAACTACGAATATGCCGACCCGTTCCTGAAATGGTTCATCGCGCAGGACGCCGTGAACCAGGGCGCCGCCGCCATCGTTATGAGTTCGTCCAAGGCTGATGAACTCGGCATTGCGGAAGACAAGCGCGTTTACCTGCACGGCGCAGGCGAAGGCTCGGACGATTTCATCTCCGTCCGCCCACGGCTGGACGGCTCCTTCGCGATGGAAGCCGCGATCTCCCGCGCGCTGGGCCAGGCCGGCAAGACAACCGCCGACATGTCGCATTTCGACCTCTACTCCTGCTTCCCGTGCGCCGTGTTCTCCTCGACGCAAGCGCTCGGTGTCGACTGGAAAACCGACAAGCGCCCGCTGACGCTGACTGGCGGCCTGCCTTTCTTCGGCGGTCCGGGGAACAATTACTCCCTGCACGGAATTGCAGAGATGGTCGCGAAACTGCGCGGCGACGCCGGCGCCTTTGGCCTGGTCCTCGCCAATGGCGGCTGGATGACCAAGGAAGCCGTCGGCGTCTACTCGACCGCCAAGCCGGCAGAGTTCACGCCGGTCGCGCGCTATGCCCGGCCGACCGAAGAAATTGATGTGTGCACAGAGAGCTGCGCCGCGAAACTCGAAACCTTCACCGTCACGCACGGCAAGGAAGGCCCGGACAAGGGCATCATCTTCGCCCGCTTGCCGGATGGCCGCCGCGCGCTCGCCAATGCGAGCCCCGCTGCCCTCGCCGCGCTGCGCGAGGATGCCAGCCCTGTTGGCCGCAGCGTGAAAATCACGGTGGAAGGCGAAACCGGCACGTTCGACTTCGCCTGATCACGGCAGTGATCCCGCCTCTGATCCCGCCTCTGATCCC
>NZ_AWFE01000077.1:0-28559 GCF_003263315.1 Hyphomonas sp. GM-8P | reverse complement strand
GGCCAGGCGACGGCCTACAAGATCGGCATGAACCGCATCCTCGAGCTACGAGCGCATGCGAAAGCCGAACTCGGCGACAAGTTCGACATCCGCGCCTTTCACGATGTTGTGTTGAAGGACGGGGCTGTACCGCTGAACATTCTGGAGGAGAATGTCGACGCATGGATTGCGGAAACCAAAGCCGGAAACTAGGCGCCGGATGGATGGCCCTGCCCCTCGCCGCCCTGGCGCTGGGTGGCTGCGCCTCGCTGGTGGCGCCGCTGCTGAAGCCGAAGCTGTCGGCCGAGATCGCGGCACTGCCGGCCGGCGACTGGAAGCTCGATCCGGCTCATGCCGCGCTCGTCTTCCGGATCAATCATCTTGGCTATTCCGACCTGATCGGCCGGTTTGAGTCGTTTGACGTCTCCCTGACGGGCGATGCATCCGATCCGGCCTCGGCACGCGCTGACGCCGTCATCGACATGACGTCGCTCGACATTGCGAATGACAGTTTCGCCGAGGAACTGATGGGGCCGAAATTCTTCGACGCCGCCCGGTATCCGCAGGCTGTTTTCCGGACCTTGTCCGTGACGCCGGGCGAGAGCGGCGGCGCAGAAGTGAATGGCGAGCTGACACTGCACGGTCAGACCCGGCCTGTGACGCTGGACGTACAATTCAACGGCACCGCGTTCGACCCCATCCGCGGCACTCAGGTGGCCGGTTTCAGCGCAAATGCCGTGATCGACCGGACTGATTTTGAAATATCCGCTTTTTCCGGCCTGGTAACCGATGAGGTCCGAATCCAGATCGAGGCGGAATTTCTGAAGCAATAAGTGTTAACGGAAGCCCGGCACGCGGCGCGAGATTCGCAGCGCCATTTTGTTGCCTTTGCGCCCGATCTGGGCTTCCGCCACGACCGGTCCGTCACGCCCGCCAGAGAGCAATTCCACCGGCTGATCTGCTGGCACGCCCAGCAGAAGTGTGGACCCGGCGGTGAGGTCTGACAGGCGCGACAGAGGTACGCTGAGCGAGGCAACGCGCGCGGTCAAAAGCACGGTGACGGACGATGGTGCAACTTCGGCCGGGAGCGCAGTTGCCGGAGCGGTCGCAGGCGCCGAGAGGGCGTCCGGCATATCCTCAGCCGCCAGCTCACCCGACAGGATCAGGCGTGCCGCATGACGCCCGCCATCGACGCGGATTTCGAAGTCGATGATTTCCGCCGTGCCCGGACGGGCCAGCGCGGCCGCAAAGTCCGCCTCGGTCTCCATGCCGGCAAAGCTGAGGCCCGGCGCGATCGCATGGCCCAGCGGCCGGACAAGGCCTTCCAGCAGAGCGCTGTCGAGCGGGGTCAGCTCACGCGGAGACCAGTCCCCCGGCATGCCGCCTCCGCCGCAAGCTGTTTCAATCAGGGCGTTTGCGAGCTCCGGCGACAGGACGAGCATGGCGTCCACCTCGCCCTCGCCGACCGCGAAACAGGCGATGGCTGCCCCCTGCCCGGCAACGTTACCGGTGAGGCCGGAATCGAAATCCCCTTTCCGGACCGCGCGGGCCGCGGCAGCTGCCCGCAGGCCGCATCCCTTGCGCAAACCAAGCGAGAGGCGTGACGCCAGGCGCCTTGCCGTAACCGGAATATCCGTGGTCGGGGCGTCACTTTCGGCGGGCTCCGGCATGTCTGCTTCGACATCCGGCAAGGGCTTGTCGGCAATCGTCTCGGGCGCGGGCTCTGGCGGGCTATCCGGCAGGTCCGAAAGGTCGGGCCGAAGCAGGGCCTCGATCTCCGCAGCGCTCAGCACACCGCGCGACGATGGCAGCGGCCGTTGGGGAGACAGAGGCTCGAACGAAGTCGGCATGTCCACCATCACCGCCGATTCCCGGCGGGGTGACATGTCCCAGCCGTCGTCGGCGGCAAGAGGGAGGTCTGACTTCATGCGCGGCGCTTCCGTAATGGTTACTTTTGCAGCGGAGAGGGTTAACGGGCAGTTAGGAATTGGAATTCCCGGGCCCGGTCAATGCCTGTCAGACAGCCAGGCGAGTCGCATCGTTCCTAACAAATCGGCACTTGCTGTTAAACATAAGGCTTCAGCCTTAAGACCTTGATTACCAAGATGTAACAGATCGTTTGGACCTTGCTGGCATTGTCCATTCACCGCGGAACAGGCGGCCGCGGAGACGATAAAGCGCCGTGGCGTTGGGATGAATCAGCCGTGGCGTTGGGATGATAAAAAAAATGCGGCGGCGCCTCTATTGGAGACGCCGCCGCAAATAATTCCAAAATAAGGTTTTCTTACGCCTCAATCGTCGCGCAGGGTGCGTTCCTTGCGCTCGTGGCGCTCCTGGGCCTCCAGGCTCAGCGTCGCTGTCGGGCGGGCTTCCAGCCGGCGCAGGCCAATCGGCTCACCGGTCACTTCGCAGAAACCGTAAGACCCGTCCTCGATCCGTCGCAGGGCCGCATCGATCTTGGAGATCAGCTTGCGCTGGCGGTCGCGGGTGCGCAGTTCCAGCGCCTTGTCGCTTTCCGCGGACGCCCGGTCGACAATATCGGGCAGTGAACCGGACTCATCCTGCAGATTTGTGATGGTCTGCTTGGCGCCGTCGAGAATGTCGGCTTTCCAGTTCTCAAGCAGCCGGCGGAAGTAAGCCAGCTGCTTTTCGTTCATGAATTCCTCGTCATCCGAGGGACGATAGTCGTCTGCAATTTCCACACTCATCGCAGGACACCTCATTGAAACTTGGCCGGGATATAAAGCCGCAGGCGATTCATCGCAATCGGCAAAGCTGAGTTAATTTTTCCCACCTTTTCAGGCGCCTGAGCCAATAACCCCGAATTGTCGTAAAATTGTGACCGGCCTGGGCCAGACGAACAGGCAGAATCCAGTGCAATATGCAGGCCGGGGCTTGATCTTTCGTGCCCCCACGCGCTCTATGAAAACTCGCCCAATGTACAGCTTTTGCAACGGTTTCAGCGTTCATGGCCCGACGCCGGAAAAGCACTGGAAAAACCTCGGGCTGGATGCAGGCTGTCGTTTTTAACTCTATGCTCATCCTGCTTCCGGTGATCGGCGCGCAGGTGCTGGGCGCAGCCTTTTCCGGGTCGGCCTTCTCCGATTCCCCGGGAATTGAGGCGATCGACCAGACCCGCAAAAACATGGACGACGCGTTCGCCTCATTTGCACCGCGCAACCCGTCCGACCGATATGAATTCTGGTATGATGTCGTCGATCGTGAGCTGAGCGAGCGCGATGTTGCTGCTGCGCATGGCTTCCTCCTCGCCGCCCCCCAGATGCTGGACCGCAAGGATGTCAAAGAGCTGATGGTGGCGGCCGACGCTGAACGGCTGGATCGTGCGGACGAGCGGCTGACGGCTGCAGCCCTTCGCAAACTGCCGACGGCGATCAGCCTGAAATACGAAGAAGCCCAGGTATCGGCCCGGGTCATGGACGTGCAGTCCGGTCTGGTCGACGCTCCGGAAACAGTCATTGAAGTCGCAGATGGCGAAACAGAAAACCAGGGCGGGCCTGAAGTCGAGGTATCGTCCGAACGTACGGCATCGGATACGCGTTTCCGCCTGCTCGGCACGTTTCGGGACCTCGCAGAAAATTCCGAACGCTGGGTACATGGCGACCGGATGGACGAAGTCGCCCTGAAGATCACCGCCATTGGCTTGCTGGAGGCAGAAACCGCAGATGGCCTGTCGGATGCCAATATCCGTGCCGCCTCAATCCTGAAGTCCGCGCTCCGCGCGCGTCGCCTCACGGAAGATTTCGAGGATTATCTGTCCGCACGGGTGAATGCCGCCCTGCCCGACAGCACCTTGCGCCCCGCCCTTGAAGAGGCGTTGGGGGAACTCGCCACGATTGATGTCCGGACAGAACGGGCCAAAGCCGCCTTCATCGCCTCCATCGATGCGCGCGGCCTGCAACGGCTTGAAGCCGATCTCGAACAGATTGACCGGATCGGCAGACTGACCAGCCCGGCTGCGGCGGTGACCCTTCTGGAACAGGTGGAAGATGCGTCCGACCTCCGCCGGGTCCGGCTGATCGCCGAAGCGGGCGGCGACCGGGCTGTCGCCCTCGTCAAGCAATCCGGTGCGGGCGCACTGCGCACCGCCGACACAGGCATCCGCTGGACTCTTCAGATGGTGCTGCAGGTGATGGGCATGACGGCTGCGGGCCTCGCCCTGATCTTCGTGACCTGGTCAACGTTCCGCCGGAATATCCGGAAAAAGAAGAAACTGGAACCGATGGGGGCCTGACCTCCAGCCGACAAACTCAGCCGAGATTGAACGCGCCTTTAATTCCGTCGATCAGCAACTGGATCGACAAGGCCGCCAGCACAACGCCGAGGATCCGCGTCAGCGCCCCGGCCACACTTGCGCCCAGCAAACGCACCAGCGGACCTGCCGCCAGGAAAATGACCAGTGTCAGGAGCAGGTTCAGGCCGATGGCGGCCAGAATGACCCCCTTCTCCATCCAGTTTTCCGTGTCGGACATGTAAAACATCGCCGTGGCGATGGAGCCCGGCCCCGCGATCATAGGAATACCCAGCGGGAAGACTGAGACATCGTCCGGTTCCGGATCCGTCTCATGCTGGCCGAGATGTTCTTCCGTGCGGTGCTCGCGGCGCTCGGTGCGCTTCTCGAACACCATGTCGAGCGCGATCAGGAACAGCAGAACCCCGCCCGCCGCCCGAAACGCATCGATCGAGATATGCATGGCATCCATCAGCCAGGCGCCACCGAAGGCGAAGGCGAAGATGATCACGGCTGCGACGAAGATCGACTTGAACGCCATCTGCCGGCGATAGGCGGCATCGCCGCGCGCCGTCAGCGTTGCAAACATCGGCGCCACACCGAGCGAGTCAATCAGGACGAAAAAGGTTACAAACGTTGCCGTGAACAGGGAGAGGAGTTCTGCGCTCATGCGCGGCGCTCTAGTCTCTCTGTGTCGTTGCGTCGAGGATTTCCTGCACGCCCGGTGCAATCGTCAACGCATGGGGGCTGGCGGTGAAATGCGACAGATCCGCCGCGCCGGAGGCAAGCGCCAGCATCATCTTGTGACCGCGAAGCCGCTGCAGCAGACCTTCGGAGCCACGCGGGCCGTCGGCACGGGCAAGGCGCCCGTCGCCAAGATCGACGCAGATGTCCTGCCCCTGTCCGGCTTCCAGAAGTCGGATAGCCTCGTCCAGGCCCAGCGGCTTGGTGTCGGGAGCGGGGTGGACGCGCATCGCGGAGCCGTCCGCCATCAGGCCGCCGCCGCTTCGCCGTCAGCCAGCAGACGCCGGCACCGGCTGAGGGCGCGGTAAAGGTTGGAGCAGGCCACATCGGCGGAAATATCCAGCACGGCCGCGCGGGACTCTTCGGTCTCGCTGGCGGCCAGCAGCGTGGCGAGCGACTCGGCGGCCTGCGAATAGGTCGGCCCGTCCGCTTCGCCGAGCAGGTACATCTGCATCACGCTGAAATAGGCGCGCGCCGCCGGCGTCGTGGCATCGCGCGGATGCAGGATGTCCTTCTCGCGCAGGACCCGGGCCTGGTTTTCCAGCAGTAGAACGCCCCGGCGGTCGCCATTGCGCATAACGGCCCCGTTCACAACGAACGTTTCACCCGGCTTGAGCGACAGTTTGAGAGGCATGGTTCCAGATCCAATGCGGCGAATTTCGCAAAGAATCGCAGGAAGGCGTTAACGCTTGATTGCCGGTTCACGAACTTTCCACGTTAGCGCGAGGCGGCCTCAATCCCGCACGGAAAAGTGCCATGCGCGCGATTCCCGACAGGGTTCTGGATCATAAGTCCTGCATCGGCCCGGGCCTGTCCCGACCCAAAGGGGGTCAGACCTGCCCGGACCGGTGCGGCACTCCGCTGAAGCATGAGACACTGCGGTCGTGCGCATGGCAGATCCTGTTTACCACAGGCTTGAGGGGGCGAAAAATGAAACCCGTGCTGCAGTGCGGAACGCACCTCCCGCCACGTCAGAGCTTGCTCCCTTCGGGGCACTCCCTATTGTGGAGGAAAGACAGATAAGGACGGCACACCCATGCGTTTCGAAGGCACTGAAAACTATGTGGCAACTGACGACCTGCGCGTGGCCGTCAACGCCGCCATTGCACTGGAGCGCCCGCTGCTCGTCAAAGGCGAGCCCGGCACCGGCAAGACCGTGCTGGCCATCGAAGTGGCCAAGGCCCTCGGCTGCGAGCTGATCGAGTGGCACATCAAGTCTACCACCAAGGCGAACCAGGGCCTCTATGAGTATGATGCCGTATCCCGCCTGCGCGACGGCCAGATGGGCGAAGAGCGCGCCAAGGACGTCAAGAACTACATCAAAAAGGGCAAGCTGTGGGAGGCGTTCACCGCCGACAAGCGCCCTGTGCTGCTGATCGACGAGATCGACAAGGCCGACATCGAGTTTCCGAACGACCTCTTGCAGGAACTCGACCGGATGGAGTTCTATGTCTACGAAACCGATGAAACCGTGAAGGCGAAGCAGCGTCCGATCGTGATCATCACTTCGAACAATGAGAAAGAGCTGCCAGACGCCTTCCTGCGCCGCTGCTTCTTCCACTTCATCAAGTTCCCGGACGAAGACACGATGCAGGAAATCATCGATGTTCACTATCCGGGCATCAAGCAGAAGCTCGTGAAGGACGCGCTGACGACCTTCTACGCCATGCGCGAACTGCCGGGCGTGAAGAAAAAGCCGTCGACCAGCGAACTGCTCGACTGGCTGAAGCTGCTGATGAACGAGGACATCGACCTCGAAACCCTGCGCGAGAAGGACCCCGAGCGGCTCACCCCGCCGCTGCATGGTGCGCTTCTGAAGAACGAACAGGACATCGCCCTCTTCGAGCGCCTCGCCTTCCTCGCCCGCCGTCAGGACGGCCCGGGCGGCGGCCGCCGCGGCCCGGCTGGCTGATCACGGCTTTATTTTTCACTGCACCAGCCTCATCGGGCGATGAAATTGATTCCATCTGGATTATTCAGCGTTTCTACTGATATAAGAAATGGGTCATGCTCGATGATCTGGTGGGAGAAATATACGAGACGGTGACGGACAGGGGGCGCCTCGCCATTTTGGCGACCCGCCTTCAGGACGAACTGAATTCTCACTCTTCTGCACTCGTCATTGCAGAACCAGATCGCTATTTTCTGATGCAGAACAGCGTCAGCCCGGAATCGGCTGATGCCTACAACCAACACCTGTGGCACGGTGACATCTGGATGAAGGAGTTTTTGGTCCGATCATCCGAGACCGTCCTGTCCGGCCATCAGATGTGCGCCTACAGGGACATTCCCGCAGACTATCGTCACCATGTGCTGGAAGCGGCGGACACATATGACGGATTGAGCACGCGCGTCATCGATACGCCGGGTTTGACGGCCAGCATCTCATTATACCGGTCCCGGTCCCAGGACGTTTTTCAAACATCCGACTTCGAAAAAATGCTGTTCCTGGCGCCGCACCTGAAACGAGCTCTGAGCCTGCAGCAAGTCTTTGGCGAGCTCTCACACGACCGCGTTCTTCTGGAACAGGCGATCAATCACATTCCAGGACAAACTTTCATTATCGATCCGCACTACCGCATCGTGGCGGAGAATGCGCTCGCCCGGGATACTCGGAGAAAGAACCCAGGAATCGATATCCGGCACGGGCGAATTGTCCTTCGGGACCAGTCAGCCCACAAAAAGCTTGAACACTCCCTGGAAGTGGCCATCAGGAGCGGCATGCCTGCTACGTTCCTCATGACCACGGCAGACGGCATGGCGCCCTTATTGGTCCGCGTTGTCAGGCTGAATACGGGCCTGGCAGAAAGCGTGCGAACGATGGCTGGAGGGCCGGCACAGAAGCATTTTGTCATCGTCACGTTCACTTCGCCGGAGCCGCTGCCGCCAGAAGCTGCTTCGGTACTTGTGAGCGCTTACCAGCTGACCCAAAGGGAAGCCGAGACAGCCATTTTTATCGCACTTGGCCTCAGTCCCGACGAAATCGCTGAACGCATGGGTGTAAAGCTCTCAACCGTACGCAGTTTTCTGAAGTCGGTACTCGCCAAGATGGATGCCAAACGCCAATCTGAACTGGCGGCCAGGATCCAATCATTGTTTGCGCGCCGCTGATCCGAGATTTCAGTCGTCCGCCTTCATGGGTGTCACGCCTTTGGTCGGCGGACGGAAGTTCACGTCTTCGCGGCTTTTCAGGAAGTCGGCCATCTTGGTCTTGTCGGTGCGCTCATCCCACCAGGTTTTCCAGGCAAGGGTGATCCAGCCGATATGGAAAGCGACACCGCAGATCAGTGCCAGCCAGCCTGGAATCGGCCCGATATGCGCGCGGCGCATGAAGTGGGCAAAATTGTCCACATCGGTCGGATGAATGGCGATCTTGGCGAAATAAGCCGCGCCGAGAATGGCAAAAATCCAGCCATAATTCCGGCGCAGGCGCCGGCCGACCGAGCGGATCATCGAGATCCGGTATTGCGGTTTGACATAATCGTCAGACAGGGCTGTGCCGCGGTCGAGCGGGATCTGTGCCCCCTCTCCGCGCAGCATCGGCACATAGAAGGCAATCTCCAGAACCCGCGCCCGGAACCGCCAGACATAGAAGAAACGATAGCGCCGCGCTTCCAGCATCAGGAACATGATGCAGAGCGCGCCGACCAGCACGATGGGGAACGGTGAGGCACGCTCAGACGCAAAAGCAGCTGACAGGCCGATACCGGTCGAGATCACGGCCCAGTTGGTGGTCTGGTCCAGGCGCTGGCGCCAGACGGTCGAACGGTAGACTTCCGCCCGGTAGAGGTGCGCGATCGCGCCGACTTCCTTGTTTCCGGAAATGCCTGTCGGCGGATCCCCATCCGGGTCTCCGTCGGTTGGTTCAGCCAGAACCATGTCGTCTCTATCGTCAAATTCGGTCATGCGCGGCGTTTCCTTGCCCCCGCCTACTCCCAAAAAGGCTGCCGGATCAAGCCGGGCAGTATCCGCGCTCCAGAATTGCCCCATAGCCTTCCAGCGCTTCGCGCACATGGCGGGTATCTTCGCGCCCACCTTCGGCCCTCACCCGGCTCGCGAGCGCACTGGCACCACCGGTAATCCGGGCCCGCCAGAACGCATAGCGCAGCCCGTCCGGCTCGACTGTCAGCTGCACGGCCCGGTCGAACGCGGCGAGATCGCAGGTTTCCATCGCGAGCTCGCTCAGCACGTGACCAAAATCGCCCTGCTCGAAATTCTCCAGCGGCCGGGCGCTCGGCTGCGGCGGGCCTGCCAGAGCGAACATGGCCTCCACGACACGCTGACGCGTGGCTGTGTCCGGCGCAAGGCGCGCGCCAGCCGCCATCAGTTCCGGCCGGCCGATATTGAAGGGCGGAAGCCCGGCCTGGGCCCGCTGCAGGAAGCGATTCCAATCAGCTTCCCGCAGCTCGGCCTCCGCCCGCTCGCGGATATAGTCGGGATATTCCGGCTGCGGCGCTGCCACGCCGCCTAGCCGTCCCTCCCACTCCGCGAGCAGCGCTGTGTCCCCACTCAGCGCTAAGGTATTCAGAAATATCGGTCTCAGACGTTCCCGCTTGTCAGCCGGAAACCCGGCGGCCGCTTCCCAGATCGCCTGAACCATGCAGTTTTTTTCGCCCTCCCCCGGCGGACAAGCTGTATCCGCCGCGGCCATCGGCCCGGCGAAGAGCAGGGAAAGGGACAAGAAAAAGACACGCATCATGTCGATACACAGCTAACGGCCGGAAGCTGAACACAGCATGAGCGGACAGTTAGCGTGACGTCAGCTTGGACACCGGGCGGCAGGCAGTCTATGTTTATGAAAGGCTAAAGTGAGACATCCCCATGTTCCTCAATTTCTTCAACCAATTGCGCGAAGCCAAGGTGCCCGTCACGCTGAAGGAATACCTGATGCTGATGGAAGCGATGGACAAGAAAGTCACCGATATGGATGTCGAGGACTTCTACTATCTCTCCCGCGCCGCATTGGTGAAAGACGAGCGGAATATCGACAAGTTCGACAAGGTCTTCTCCCACGTCTTCAAAGGTCTCGACTCCCTGGCAGACGCTGTGGACGTGCAGGATCTGCCGGAAGAATGGCTGCGCAAGATGACCGAGAAATTCCTCACTCAGGAGGAAATGGACGAAATCGAGGCCATGGGCGGCTTCGAGAAGCTGATGGAGACACTGAAACAGCGTCTCGAAGAGCAGAAGAAGCGCCATGAAGGCGGGAACAAGTGGATCGGCACGGGCGGCACCTCCCCCTTCGGCGCCAACGGCTACAATCCGGAAGGCGTGCGCGTCGGGCAGGAAAAATCCCGCCACCGCCGCGCCGTGAAAGTCTGGGACAAGCGGGAGTTCAAGAATTACGACGACAGTGTCGAGCTTGGCACGCGCAACATCAAAGTTGCCATGAAGCGCCTGCGCAAATGGGCCCGCAAGGGCGCGCCGGACGAACTTGACCTGGACGGCACGATCAACAACACCGCCCGTAAAGGCTATCTCGACATCGAGATGCGCCCGGAAAAGCGCAACACGGTCTCGGTCCTCCTGTTGCTGGATGTCGGCGGCTCAATGGACCCCTATGTGCGCGTGATGGAGGAGCTGTTCTCTGCCGCCCGGTCCGAGATCAAGAACCTCGAATACTATTACTTCCACAACTGCCCGTATGAGGGTCTGTGGAAGGACAATCGCCGCCGCATGAACAATCGCATCCCGACCTGGGACGTGCTGAACAAATATCCGTCGGACTACAAGGTCATCATCGTCGGCGACGCCACGATGAGCCCGTACGAGATCACCTATGCCGGCGGCTCGGTCGAACACTGGAACGAAGAGGCGGGCGGCCTGTGGATCCAGCGTTTCGTCGAACGCTACCCGAACCTCGTCTGGCTGAATCCGGTCAAGGAAGGCGCCTGGGAATACACAGGCTCCATCAAGCTGATCCGTGAACTGATCGGCCCGCAGCGCATGTTTGAGCTGACGCTTGGCGGATTGGACGAGGCAATGAAGGAATTGAGCCGCTAGCACACCCTTTCCTCCCACGGATCTTGTGAATCGTCCGGAGCACGTCTCGTGCACCGATGAAACACGGACCAAAAGGGGGAAATCATGATCCGCTATTTCAAGACTGTCCTGATCGTTTTCGTCGGGCTTCAGGGCCTGTTCTATTTCATTTCAAACGCCGTGAACTGGGAATACGCCCAGATGGCGGTCGGAGCAGTGCTGGGCCAGGCTGACAGCCCGGCCTATCCGAACCTCGTCATTCCGGCGATCACGTCCCCCTTCCTGATCAAGCTGGCGCTGATCGGGATCATGACCGGCGAGTTGCTGGTCGGATTGCTTTGCTTCAAGGGCGCATTCGACATGTGGAAGCAGGTGGGTTCAGACGCTGGCGCGTTCAATGCGTCCAAGACCTGGGCCATTGCGGGCTGCTGCGTCGCGCTGATCGTCTGGTTCGGCATCTTCCAGGTGTTCGGCGCCGCCCTCTTCCAGATGTGGCAGAGCCAGGTGGGTGTCGGATCCTTCGAAGGCGCGTTCATGTACCACGCGGCCAGCGCCATCATCCTGATTTTCGTCAATCAGAAGGATGATTGAGAAACATTCATCCGAATTCCCAACGGGCTGCTTGAGGTTTGAGCCATGCCTCCTAGTGTGGGCCGGAATCAACTTCCGGAAGGAGATGGCCATGCCGCGTATCAGGGCGAACGGACTCGAATTCGAATATGAAGAGACCGGTTCACCCGATGACCCCATGATGCTTCTGGTCTCCGGTTATATGGGCCAGATGACAGAATGGCCGGACAGTTTCAAACAGGCCCTGGCCAATACGGGCAGGCGAGTCATTGTGTTCGACAATCGCGACATCGGTCTCACACGTTCGGTCGACGATCCGGCGCTCGAGGACCAGGTACCGCCTCCCATGGAAGAGCTGATGCAAGGCGCCGCCGAAGGCCAGCCGGTGCATGAGCGGGTGCCTTATGTGCTGGACAACATGGCCGAAGACGCCGCTGCGCTGATCGAAGCACTTGGCGCGGATCAGGCCGACGTGCTTGGCCTGTCGATGGGCGGCATGATCGTACAGCTCTTGGCGCTGAACCATCCTGAGCGTGTACGCACATTGATGCCGGTCATGACGACATCAGGCGACCCCGCCCTGCCACCTTCTGAGCCAGAAGCCCTCGAAGCCCTGACGGCCGAACCTGAAAACGAAACACTGGACGCTATAGGCGACCTGGCAGTCAGCACCTATCACGCCATCGGATCTCACCCGGACCTGCGCGCGCCGGATGCAGACCTGAGAGCCTCCGCCATGGCGGATGTGCAGCGGGCAAACCGTCCCCTCGGCCTCGCCCGCCAGTTTGCAGCCTTGTTGGCCCAGCCGCGCTGGCATGACCGGCTTGGCTCCATCCAGCAACCGACCCTCGTTTTGCATGGT
Source organism: Hyphomonas sp. GM-8P (assembly GCF_003263315.1). Classification (NCBI taxonomy): domain Bacteria; kingdom Pseudomonadati; phylum Pseudomonadota; class Alphaproteobacteria; order Hyphomonadales; family Hyphomonadaceae; genus Hyphomonas; species Hyphomonas sp. GM-8P. The sequence goes on along the minus strand of NZ_AWFE01000077.1, from coordinate 16,173 downwards.
GCGGTGGACCGCCTGATTCCGCCGGAATGCGGCAGCGATATTGCCCGGCGTATCCCGGGTGCAGAAATCAGCATCATCGACAAATGGGGACATGACCTGCCGGAAAAGGTTGCGCCCAAACTGCTGGCGGAAATCATGCCATTTCTGGAACGCGCGAGGCACGCAGAACCTGCATGATTGCGAAAAACCTGCCATAAGAAATCAGACACCCCGGGAGGAACGACATGGCGAAAATCAAGGCCAATGGCATAGAGATCGAATACGAGGAATTCGGATCTAAGGACGATCCGCTCATGCTCCTCGTCATGGGATTTTCGAGCCAGATGATCAATTGGCCGGAAAGCCTGATCAGAGGCCTGACCGATGCTGGCCGGCGGGTCGTGATTTTTGACAATCGCGACATCGGCCTCAGCACCGAATTCGAAGGCCATGTTCCACCGTCTCCGCGCGACATCGTCAAAGGGATTGCGGCCGGAGAACCGATGCATGAAAAAGTGCCCTACCTGCTGGACGACATGGCGGCTGATGCCGCCGCACTGATCGAAGCACTCGGCGCAGACAAAGCCGATGTCATGGGGGTCTCCATGGGGGGCATGATTGTCCAGCTGATGGCGCTCAATCATCCCGAGCGGGTCCGCACGCTGATCCCTGTGATGACAACGTCCGGCGACCCATCGCTGCCTCCGGCCACGCCAGAGGCGACCGCCGCGCTGACTGCCGTTCCGGAGGAACGCACGCCCGAAGCCATCGCCGATCTCGCCGTCAAAGGGCGGGCCGCTTATGGTTCCCATCCGGACGTGCGTACGCCGGATGACGAAATTCGCGCGAGTGCAACTTCGGCCATGCAACGATCAGACCGGCCCATGGGCGTCGCCCGGCAATATGCTGCCATTCTGGCCCAGCCCCGCTGGCACGACCGCCTTGGCAGCCTGGATCTGCCAACGCTCGTTCTGCACGGCGAAATGGATAATCTGATCCTGCCTGCGGCCGGGCAGGACATCGCGCGGCGTGTTCCCAATGCCAACATCGAGATCATCGAGAAATGGGGCCACGACTTGCCGGAGGCCGTCATGCCGGTCCTGCTGAATCGCATCGTGCCATTCCTTGGCCAAACCGCGCCATCAGGGCCAGCATGATGCTTGAACCGGTCGACACAGACCTATGGCTGACCGAAGGACCGGTCGTCGATTTTCACGGCTTCCCCTATCCTACGCGAAGCGTGATCGTGCGATTGCCAGATGGAACGCTGTGGGTTTGGTCGCCTGTGGCGCTGACGCCTGAACTGAAAAAGGAAGTGGATGCGCTTGGCCCGGTGGGTCACCTCGTCAGCCCGAACAAGATCCACCACCTTTACCTGACCGAATGGCATGCCGCCTATCCCGAGGCGAAACTCTGGGGGCCAGCCTCCACGATCCGCAAACGGAAAGACCTACCCTTCCAGCCCGCGCTGGAAGATGTCCCCCCCCGTGACTGGCAAGGTGTGTTCGAACAGGCGTGGTTCCGCGGCTCCTTCTTCATGGACGAGATCGCCTTCGTCCACCGGCCGACCGGTACGGCCATCTTCGCTGACCTGTCTGAACACTTCAGCGACAGCTTCCTGGCACGCTACTGGAAAGGCTGGAAGCGACTGATCGCGAAACCCTGGGGCATTGTGGTCGGCAAGGGTTATGCCCCGCTGGAATGGCGGCTCAGCTTTACAAACCGCACGCCCGCACGCGCGGCATTCGGCAAAGTCGCCGCCACGCATCCTGACCGGATCATCATGGCCCATGGCGAGTGGGTGAAGACCGGCGGAGAAGCCTTTTTGCGCCAGGCCTTTGCCTGGCTGATCCGCTGATTAGGAAAAGACACATGACGACGCCCGCGCCTCCCGGTATCCGAACAGAAACTGATGGCGAGGTCCTGATCGTCACCATCGATCGCCCCGAGGCCCGCAACGCGGTCGATCGGCCAACCGCCGACGCGCTCTACGAAACGTTCAAATCCTTTGACGCGGATGACGCCCTTTCGGTGGCAATCCTGACCGGTGCGAACGGAAATTTCTGCGCAGGTGCCGACCTGAAAGCCGTTGCCGAGGGACGGGGGAACAAATCCGTACCCGATGGTGATTACGGCCCGATGGGACCATCCCGGCTGGAGCTGTCCAAGCCCGTGATCGCCGCCGTCGACGGGTATGCCGTCGCTGGCGGGTTGGAGCTTGCCTGCTGGTGTGACCTCCGGGTTGCCTCGCCGGGGGCGAAGTTCGGCGTATTCTGCCGCCGCTTCGGTGTCCCTCTGATTGATGGCGGCACGATCCGCCTGCCCCGGCTGATCGGCGCGTCCCGGGCAATGGACATGATCCTCACGGGCCGGGAAGTCGGTGCGGAAGAGGCGCTTACCTTCGGTTTGGCCAATTATGTATCGGAGGAAGACTCCGCTCTTCAGAAAGCGCTGGAGGTCGCCCGAAGGATCGCCGCATTCCCGCAATTCTGTATGCGGACGGACCGCACCTCGGCCATAGCGCAATGGTCCCTTCCCATGGACGAAGCGTTACGCCGGGAGATCGCAGGTGGCCTGCGCGTCATCGAGATGGGAGAAACCCGGAATGGCGCCAAACGTTTCGCCGCCGGCATCGGCCGCGGCGGCGTCTTCTGAGAGGTAAGGCGCACCGGGCCGCTCCGTCAGGCGGCGGCCCTGCCACAGCGTGAAGAATCCGATCCCGACCCAGATGACATTGATCGTGGTCGATGGGATGGCGCCGTTGTAGCCGCTGTTGATGATGAACCCGGTCGCGCCGACCACGTTCATCACCTGATAGGCTTTCGAGCGCCCATCCATCTTTCCGGCGGAAAGCATCAGGTAGGCAATCAGGATGAGAACGGCACCGGCCCAGCCGGACATCTCAATGAGCAAGTGCGTAACAGACATGGAGCGCCTCGCGAGTCCGGTGTATTTTCGCCCCGTAGTCTCACTTTTCTTCTCACGCAATCATAAAATTGCACTGCCTTTGAATTTTCATTTTTCTGCCGCCGCGCCGGCCGGAAATGTTTACCAGCCGCCACCGCCGCCACCACCGCCGCCACCACCAGACGAGCCACCGCCTCCCCCACCAGACGAACTGGAACTCTGCGGCAGGGAACTGGAGACGCCCGTGTTCATGCTGGACATGATCGCATCGTTCATGCCTCCGACATTGCTGAAGGAGCGATTGCCGAACTGGCCCCAGGCCGGGGCATAGTTTTCTGCCTCCGCAGGTAGTTGGTGTTCAAAGTATTTTGTCCACGGCTTTTCCACGTTCAGCGCCACAGCGTATGGCAGAAATCGTTCATACCGCTCCAGGCTCATGGGCGGCGGCGCGTCGCTGCCGACCTTGACGGCATTCATCTGAAGCTTTTCGGCGGTTTCGAGGTAAAGACGGAAACCCTCGATTTCCGTACGGATTTTTTGCCCTTTCACGGTTGGCGCCGGCATAAGGTACATGAAAAGCCCGTTCAGGCCGGCAAAGGCCAGGACCACCAGCGTATGCCAGCCGGACCAGTTGGTTGCCTGGAATATGGCGAATGCCACCGCTGCGATGGTCATCACAGCCGCGGCCAGCGTGTACCCGATGTTCCAGCGGAAATAGGCGCTGCCGTATTTGCGGGAAAGCGCGCTGCGGAATTTCTGATACGCCGAGGTGAAAGTCGCATCATACTTTCCGCCAAGGGTACGCTCGGTCAGCCCGCCAAACAGGCCGGCATCGAGGACTGCCTCATCGGGGGTGATCGCCGCATTGCCACCCTGCTTGCGCGTCAGCGTGGTTTCCTTCTTGCTCGAAGCATCTATGTCGACCAGCCCCTTCACGCCCATGCCGATAAGGGTCGAAATCAGCGCGCCATGCCCGCGCAGGCCGCGATAGAAAATGTAATGCGCCGCGGCGGGAGAATAGCCATCCGGCGGCTCGTAGCGCGGAAAGACCGGCCCTTTGGGCGGGTCCTGACCCACCTTCTGAAACCCCGACATCAGAAACCAGAAGACCCCGCAGAAAGACGCGACCAGTATGGCCAGCGCTCCGTTGCGCAACCACCAGAGCGTCCCCTTGTCGCCAAGGGACGGGGGCGCAATCGTCCCCTTGGGCATCGACACAGATACCGTCATGCCTTCAAACCGGGCCATCGGGCGGGTCGTCTCAAAGACGAGCACATTGCCATCCTGCCGGTATGAATAGTCCTGGCCCACGTCTCCGGACTTGCCGGTATAGGCGATCGCCTCCGTCACTCTCGCCCCGTCCGGGACCGCTATCCGGGCCGAAGCCGCTTCAATAGGGAACAGCCAGTAATTGCCCGTGACGTTCCAGTAGAGCTCGTCATGGCTGTCGAAATACCGGATCTGGTTCTTCACCTCGTATTCGATCACATAGGTGTGGTCGCCATAGTCGAGAAGCACATCGGCATCGCCGATCCGGATACGATAGGCATTTCCATCGTGTTCGACCGTGTAGGGTTCCTTGCTGCCGTCCCGGCGCACCCGGCGAATGTCATACTGGTAGGGTAGCTTATCGTCCGGCTTCAGATCGTCTGCATAATAGCGCGGCAGGTCTCGAAAGATGCCGCGGCGGATGTCCCGGCCTTCGACGGTCACATTGATCGTCTCGGTGACGATGATATCGCCGTCCTTCTGGACATCGATTCCAACATCGAACCGATTGATCTTCTCCTCAGCGCCCGCCGCCAGAACAAACAGGCAGGCAGCCAGCGCGCCTAGCAGGTAACGCAGCATCAGCTTGCGCCTCCGAGGTCGACCTTCGGCAACGCCCGCTCGGGCATGGACACTTCAAAGAACTCCCGCGTGCGGAAACCGAACATGCCTGCCATCAGGTTTGCCGGAAAACTCTGCACACGCGTGTTCAGCTCGCGCACGGCACCATTATAAAACCGGCGCGCCATCTCGATCTTGTCTTCGGTGTCCGCCAGCTCCTGCTGCAGGTCCAGGAAGTTCTGGCTGGCCTTCATGTCGGGATAATCTTCGGCCACCGCCATCAGTTTCGCGACAGGCCGCGACAGCTCGCTTTCCGCTTCGCCGCGGCTCGCAAGGTCATCCCCGGCGGCGAGCGCCTTTGCCCGTTTCTCCGCGATATCGGCGAACAGTTCCCGCTCATGCGTGGCGTAGCCCTGCACGGTGTTCACGAGTTGCGGAATCAGATTGGCCCGGCGCTTCAGCTGGACGTCGATATCGGACCAGCCATTGTCCGCCATCTGAGATTTCTGAACGAGCCCATTATAGATCAGGATCACGCCGATGATCAGCAGGATCAGAATGGCGCCGGTTATGTAAAGTCCCACGAGTCGCGTCCTCCAAATCTGGAAGATTCATGCATATCCAGCATTGGCCGCGCTGTTAAGGTGTCAGCCCTGCGGGGACCCATGCGAGGCGGCCCATTCCTGTCGCGTCATTTCCCACACCAGAGATTCCCGTGTCGTGCCATCGGGCCGGGTTGAGGTGACCTGACCCATTCGGTGAAAGCCCATGCCGTCCAGCATGCGCTGTGTGATCACGTTGTCGAGGCTCGCCGTCTCACAGATCAGGTCCAGGTAAAGCACTTCGAACATCCAGGTGAAGGTCTGCGCGGCGCCTTGCGTTCCGCTGCCCTTTGAATGCAGCGATGGATGCAGGCCACCAGCGATTTCGCCCGCGGCCCATTCCGGCCAGATCTGGATATCGGAATAGCCCATGATCCGGCCGTCTCCGGCATCCCGCACGAAAAGCAGCCCCTCCCCGCGCGCCCGCTGGGCGATATGATCCTCGATGAAATTGCGGACATTCTCCACGTTCAGCGGACGTGGCAGGGAGTAAATCGGCGCATTCACCTTCGGCTCGGCGAACAGGGCATAGAGCCCGTCCGCATCTTCTGGCCGTGCAAGACGGGAATCGCGAAGCATTTCCGCCCCGCGAACCGCGGCACGGATGCCCTCAACCTGTTCCGGCGGGGCCGGATGGCGCGTGATCGGAATGCCCTCCGTCATGACAACATACTGCGCCTTGGCTGATGATCCGGCAATCCATGACGATACGTCAAAACCGATTGACCCTTCCGGCGGGCAAGGCCAAACCTGCCAGCCATGTCGGACAGCGCCTCTCCCAGAAAGCACGGCAAGAACGCCTTCTTCTTCGTGATCGTGACGGTCGCGCTGGACATGCTGGCCTTTGGCCTCATCATTCCCGTCATTCCCGCGCTGATCCGCGAACTGGCGCATGTGACGTCGGAGGAAGCGACGCTCTGGCTCGGCCCTCTGGCAGCGACCTATGCGGTGATGAACTTCCTGTTTGGTCCGGTCATGGGCGCGCTGTCAGACAAGTTCGGCAGACGCCCCGTCCTGCTGGCCTCGATTTCGACGCTGGCACTCGATTTTCTCATCATGGGCTTTGCCCACAATATCTGGCTGTTGTTCCTTGGCCGGGCCCTTTCCGGCATCTCCGGGGCAACGTATTCGACCGCCAATGCCTACATCGCGGATGTGACAACGCCGGGGGATCGGGGCCGCGCCTTCGGCATGATCGGCGCGGCTTTCGGGTTTGGCTTCGTGTTCGGCCCGGTGATCGGCGGCTTCCTCGGAGAGATCGACCCGCGCGCGCCTTTCTTCGCAGGGGCCGGCCTGGCCTTGCTGAACTTCCTCTATGGCCTGGTCGTCTTGCCGGAATCGCTGGCGCCGGAAAATCGCCGTGCCTTCGACATTCGGCGCGCCAATCCGCTCGGCGCTGCAAAGCATTTCTCCAAACTGCCGCATGTCGGCTGGTTCCTGATTGCAGCCGGCATCTTCATGCTGGCGCACACCGTCTTCCCGTCGACCTGGAACGTCTATTCCGAGATCCGCTACAACTGGACACCGAAGGAAATCGGTTTCTCGCTCGGACTGGTCGGCGTAGGCGCTGCCGTGGTGCAGGCCGGCCTGATGGGACTGATCCTCGACCGGATTGGCACGGTGAAAACGGCCCTGCTGGGGTTCGGCGTGAACGTCGTGTCGTTGTTCGCCTACGCATTCGCGAGCCATGGCTGGATGGTCTACGCGATCATTCCGTTCGGCGCGCTGGGCGGTGTCGCCTCCCCCTCGCTGAACTCGCTGATGTCGACCGTGACCCCGGCCAATGCGCAGGGCGAGCTTCAGGGTGCCTCTTCCAGCCTGAATGCGATGGCCATGATCATCGGACCGCTCACCATGAACGGCGTGCTGTTTGCTTTCACGCACGACGGCGCAGCGGTTCACTTTGCCGGCGCGGCCTTCCTGCTCGCCGGAATGCTTACCCTCGTTTCGCTCGCACCCTTCATGCGCGGCGTGGCCGTCAACCGGGACGCCATTCCATCCTCAGCCGAATAAGCGTCAGGTCTTCTTGCGCATCATGAAGCCGCCTGCGAGGCCGAGTACTGCTCCGCCAGAAGCCCCTTCCAGCAGCGCCATCAGCAGCCCCGGAGAGCCCCCCTCCGATACCGGGTGCAAGTAAAAGAACACTGCCATCGCGCCGATCATGCCCCCAAGCAATCCGCCGGTCATGTTCCCGCGGGTGAGGCGCGCGGCCAAGAGACCGGCAACGATACCGCCCAGGGCGCTCAGCAGAACGGACACTAGAAAACCCATCGGCACAATCTCCCGGCAGGCCTGCAACAAACGCTGACTTCCTGCCGGCGTCCACCCCCGCCTGCATTCGCCGCAGTTGCCAGCGACGGGAGATACAGGCAAAGACCGGCCCGATGGCTGAAATGCGTCCTGCCCTGTTCCTCGACCGCGACGGCGTGATCAACGTCGACAAGGGCTATGTAAACCATATCGAAGATTTCGAATGGGTCGAAGGCGCGGCTGAAACCATTGCGGCCTTCAACAGGCGCGGCTGGTATGTTTTCGTTGTGACCAACCAGTCCGGCATTGCGCGAAACTACTATACCGAAGCGGACATGCATGCGCTGCATGAATGGATGCAGGCAGAACTCGCCAAGGCCGGCGCTCATATCGACCGGATCTACTATTGCCCCTACCACGAAGCAGGCGAAAACCCTGCCTACCGGAAGGACAGCTTCGACCGCAAACCAAAGCCCGGTATGCTGCTCCACGCCATGTCGGACTTTCCGGTGAAGCGGGAAATGAGCTTCATGATCGGCGACAAGGAAGCCGACATGCAGGCCGCACGCGCCGCAGGCATCGCCGGCTTTCTCTTCAGCGGCGGGAACCTCGCGCAGTTCGCAGAATGGACCCTCGCCAGCTTTGAAGAAGGCAACCGGGGGTAACCAAAAAACGACTTCACGTTGAGGTCCATCCCATGCTATGGGCAGGCGATGATTTATCTGTCCTCTGATTGTACCCGGCGATGAAAAACTACGGTCCGGAAACCTTCGGCGAGCTGAACGCCGACGAATACGATTTGCTACACAATCCCGGCACGACACAAGCCGCTATTGATCTGCTCTCTGAATTTGCCCTGACTGGACGCACTCTGGAATTTGCCATAGGCACCGGACGTGTCGCACTGCCCCTGGCTGAACGCGGTTGCAACATCGAAGGCATCGAAGCATCTCCCTTGATGGTGGAAAAACTGCGCGAGAAGCCAGGCGGACAGAACATTCCCGTCACCCTCGGCGACATGTCGGACGTCAAAGCCGATGGCAGCTTCGATTTCATCTTCCTGATCTTCAACACGCTCTACAATCTCACCAGTCAGGCGGCGCAGGTGAAGTGCTTCCGGAATGCCGCTGACATGCTCGCGCCCGGCGGAGCTTTCCTGGTCGAGGCCTTCGTGCCGGATCTCTCCCAGTTCCACGACCATCGCAGCGTGAAGCCGCGCCACATCAGTTTCGGCGCACTCGCACTGGAGGCCGCCATTCATGATCCGGTGACGCAGAAGATCGACTACCAGGTCCTGCGGGTCACACCTGAAGGGACCAAGCTGACGCCGCTGCCGATGCGCTATGCCTGGCCACAGGAGACCGATCTGATGGCGCAGCTTGCCGGGCTCGAACTCGAAACCCGCTGGGGCGGCTGGGACAAATCCCCTTTCACGGCCAACAGCCGGATGCACATCTCCGTCTACCGGAAGCCCGCTTAGACGGGCTTCAGTGTCTTCGGGTCGATGCCGCCCATTTTGCAGACTTCTTTCCACTCCGCCGCGGTGACCGGCTGAACGGACAGGCGGAATGAAGTGACGAGGCTCATCTCGCTCAGTTTCGGATTGGCCTTCACGTCCTTCAGGCTGACCGGCTTCGGCATTGGCGCCAGCGCCTTGACCCAGACACAGTCCCAACGCGGATCATCCGTCGTCGAATCCGGTGTGCTTTCCTTGCAGACCTCTGCAATACCGACGACTTCGAGTCCCTTGTTGGAATGATAGAAGAACAGCCGGTCACCGAGTTTCATCTCGCGCATGAAATTGCGAGCCTGGTAATTGCGGATGCCGCTCCACTCCTCACCTTCATCCCCCTTGGCGACCTGTTCGTCCCAGCTCCACGCATCAGGTTCGGATTTGATCAGCCAGTATTTCATTGCGTCTTCCGTCTCTCATTCTGCGATGTCTGATTCGGACTGAGGCATAACGTGGTTGCCCCACTCAGAAAAGGTATGTCAGGAAAGGCGGCCAAGCGCAGCACGCACCAGCCGCTCATAGGCTGGCCAGCCCTTGTAGGCTGCCAGTGCCTTGTCTGTGCCTTCCCATGCTTGCCGGAACGCATAGACACGATCCGGCGAAGACAGCGCGGCCGCGAGCGGATCGACCGCAATGCGGATCGTAAACAACAAAAGGCCGCTGTCCGGCAATTTCGAAATCGTCTGCCGCTCGACACGAAGATGCAGCACATCCAGTGCCGCCTCCTCCGGCGTCGCAGCCGCCAGCGCCTTCAACGGCACGGCGCTTGGCGTGAACCGGGCGTCGCCAGCCTGGACGGTCCAGTTGAACCGTTCCAGCACCTGCCCCGGACGCAGCGCATCGAACATGCGCGCGATCCGCGAGACGAGGCCGGGATTGGCATCCGGAACTGGATCATGAAGCCCTCCGAGCGGCTGGCCCGCCTTCTCCGACAAAAGCCAGAAGGTCGGTGCGACAAGACTCGCCGCCTCCAGACACCAGAGACCATCTTTACCCCGCTGAAGCAGGCACAGATCATCGGAGACGCGCGCCGCCGCGGCTTCCAGTGGCGTAGGCCAGCCTTCCGCCGCTGGCGGAAGGTGCCGGGTGACGTAGTCCGCCGCTTCTGCCAGCATTTTTTCCGGCAAACGCGAAACAAAAACGTCCGCGCGCCGCTCTTTCATGATCCGCCGCTTTTCCGGCAGCCAGACCTCTGCCTCCGTATCGGGTGCGATCAGGTTTTCTGCTGGAATAGGTTTCAGCCCCGGCGCAAGGCTCGCCGGACCGGAAAGGAATGGCAAATAGGGTGGTTCCCGCATGTCAGGCCGGAACGGCAGAACCCCAGGAGCAGAAGCCGGCAATCTTCGGAGTCCCCGGCAGGTACATGGTCTCGGAGTCTTTCAGCTCGAACCCTGCTTCCTCAAGCATCTTCCGCGTGTCGCGCGTCAGGTGGCAGCCACCCGCCAGAGGTTTCCAGATCGGCTCAACCCGGCGCTGCCATTTCGCGACGCCTTCATCCGGCGCCAGGCCATGCTCGGAGAAGATGATCTTGCCGCCAGGCTTCAGCAGGCGGCGTGTTTCCTCCAGCGCGCCTTTCCAGTCCGGAATGGTGCACAGCACGAAAGTGTAGACGACCGTATCGATGGAATGGTCTTCCAGCGGGACAGATTCCGCGCCGGTCTCCAGGAATTCGATATTGTTGCCATAACCAAGCGCGCCTGCCGTACGCCGCGCCTTTTTCAGCATGCCTTCAGATGGTTCCAGCGCGTAGAGGTGCTCCACCTTGTCCGGGTCATAATAAGAAAAGTTCGTGCCGCTGCCGCAACCGATTTCCAGCACCTTCCCCTCTGCATGCGGAATGACTTTCTCGCGCTGCTTCATCATCGGCTTCGATGCGCAGGCGCATGAAATCAGGTTCGGAACGACATATTTTTCCCAGGGATTCACTGTTTCGTCTCCACGCCGGGCTGAAAGCCGGGATAGGCTGCCCGTTGCATCAGCAGGCGCGTCGGCTCGGTCGGCCGGGCGACCAGCGCGTCCTGCGTGATGTTCACATCGAATTCATACCCATCGCCCATCGGCATATAGGTCGCCGAACCATACTGCGCGTCTTCCAGGCCGAAACGCGCCCCTTGCTCCGCTGCGAACTTGCGGACATCGAGGCCGGGATTGGCATAGAGGCGGATGCCATGGGTTTCCGCCTTGGTGACGCCTTCGGTCGAGTAGCGGTTCGAATACCGCCCTTCGAGATATTCCAGCCGGTAGACCGAGTCATAGCCCAGCATATTCGCGAGCGGCTTGAACTTGATCACCTGCGCGCCCATCGAGAACTCGTCGCCTGTCAGCGTGTAGATACGCGGTTCCACTTCCTGCGGCACGGTGAGGGTCGCCTGATAGGTATTCGGCTGGCCAGCCACCGCATCGAAGCGGATATGAGCCGCATCCCGCTCCAGCGTCAGACGTTTGTAGGTCTGCAAATTTAGGCCGGACAGCGCAACAATCCCGGCCAGGCCGAGGAAGCCGACGCCGAAAATCAGCCGGCCGCCGCCACTGACCGGCTTCAGACTGGCCAGCTTGCCGAAGCCGGCAAACAGCAGCATGAGCCCGATCACGCCTGAAATTGCTGGCAGAATCCACCAGATCAGAGACATCCACCTACTCCCAAAAGGCCGCCGGACGCCGGCAGCTTAACCGCTCACCCTTAGAAACATTAACTTAAACCCAGCCTGAATGCGGCCACAAGTGTACGCATGAAAGTCGCCTCAGGTTCCCCGGCGACCACCTTCACACACTCTGCCCAAACGGGGAAAAGCCTGATACGGGGCAAACATGAACTTTCGCGACTTTCTTCTCCTGTTCGGCGTCTGCCTTGTCTGGGGCCTCAATATCGTGCTGACGCGGTGGGTAGTGGCGGATATGCACATTCCGCCGCTGTTCTTCGCCGCCGTCCGCTTTGCCGGGGTGGCCCTGTTCCTCATCCCGTTCCTGCGTCCGATTCCGGACAAGCTGTTCACCCTGCTCCTGATCTCGGTATTGATCGGATCGCTGAACTTCGCCTTGTTGTTCCTCGGCCTGCAATCGGCGGAAGCTTCCGCCGTTGCTGTGACCGGACAGCTGGGCGTGCCGATCTCCACGCTGATGAGCATGGCGTTCCTTGGTGAAACGATTGGCTGGCGCCGGGGGCTCGGCATCATGCTGTCCTTTGCTGGCGTTGTGTTGATTGCGTTCGACCCGTCGAGCTTCCAGATTTCGGTCGGCCTGATGTTCGTTGTCGGCTCCGCCTTTATCGGGTCGTTCGGCGGTATCCTCATGAAGAAGATGCCACCGCTGACAGGCCTGCAGGTTCAGGCCTGGGTCGGTTTGTTCAGCTTCGCGCCGCTGTTTGCCGTCTCCTTCCTGTGGGAGCGCGGACAGGTGGATGCCTATATCCATGGCGGCTGGCCTGTCTGGCTGGCGAGCCTGTTTGCCATCGCGGGCGTTTCCATCTTCGGCCACGGCGCGTTCTACACGCTGATCAAGAAGTATGACGTCTCCATGCTTTCCCCGCTGACCCTGATGACGCCGATCTGGGGCGTCGTCTTCGGTGTGGCCTTGCTGAACGAGCCGACTTCGCCAAGGCTGCTGATGGGCGCTGTCATCGCGCTGGCCGGTGTGTTCATGATCGCGGTACGCCAGAACACTCGCCTTCCTGAAGCCGCCCTCGGGCGGAAAGCCGGCGCCGGAGACAGCTGATGGAGATCATTCTCTCGCCCAGCCCGAACTTCGATGACCGCAAGCATGCCGTGGACATGCTTGTGCTGCACTATACCGGCATGGTGACGGGCCAGGCCGCGTTTGACCAGCTTCGCAACCCGGAGGCAAAGGTCTCCTCGCATTACCTCCTCTGGGAGGATGGCCGGGTGGACCAGATGGTGGCCGAAGACCGCCGGGCCTGGCATGCCGGGGTCTCCAGCTGGCAGGGTGACGAGGATCTGAACTCGCGGTCCATCGGCATCGAGATCGTCAATGGCGGGCATGATTTCCCGCAGGCCGATGGCACGCTGCCGCCTTACCCCGCGGCCCAGATCGATGCGCTGATCGAGCTCTGCCACCCGATCCTGGCGGCCCATGACATTCCGCAGACGCGGATTGTCGGCCATTCGGACATTGCCCCGCTCCGCAAGCAGGATCCCGGTGAGCATTTCCCGTGGGTGCGGCTCGCCCGCGCTGGGATCGGCATCTGGCCGGACACTGAGGGGGCGGACGTTTCGGGCAACGGCCTCTCCCCCGGTGACAGCTCGGCCAACGTGCGGCGGATGCAGGAACATCTCCTGCGCATCGGCTACGGCATCGACCTCACCGGCACCTATGATGAGCGAACCGAAGCGGTTGTCCGCGCCTTCCAGCGCCGCTGGCTGCCGGAGCGGGTGAACGGCAGCGCCGATACGCGCACCCTGCGCCGGATCGATGCGATCCACACGCTTTACACCGCAGACTAGCCTTCCCCACCGAGGTTAATGTCGTCATCCTCGTCCTCTTCCTCGATCAGTTCCGGCTCCGCCTGACGGGACGCCCATTCGGCCGTCAGCGCCGCGCCGAAGAGGAGTGAAGACACAGAGGTCGCCAGCCAGATAAAGCCGAGAATCACAGAGGCCAGCGCGCCATAAAAATTGTCGAGCGCGGTGAATTTCAGATAGAGGTGAAAGCCCCAGGTGGCGATCACCCAAGTGAGTGCCCCGGCGGCTGCGCCAGCTGCTTTCGCCCGGTTCCCCCTCAGGCGCCCGTGCAGGGCGACGGCGAGGATCATGTAGAAAATCGCGAAACAGGCAACCCATTTGCCGAGCCAGAGCTGCGAGGCAAGGTGGCTCACCTGCAGCGCCACATCATAGGCGATGAAGCCCTGCTTCTCCGTGATGAAGGACAGGATCAGCTGCAGCGCGCCGAGCAGCCAGACCGTGAGGATCAGGAGCGCCGTCATCAGGATCGACACGCCCTGGAACCGGATGATGCGGGTGCGCCGCTCGGATCCCGTCACCATGCGGATACCTGTGATCGCCGCCTTGGCGCCGGAACTTGCCGTATACAGAACGATAATCACTGCCAGCAATGCACGCAGGGTAATGCCTTGAGGGGTCACCTGCCGGATGGTTTCAAGATCCGCCCGCGACAAGGGCGCGACCGCCGAGACGAGCACTTCGTCCACCGTTCCGGCGAGGCGCTGCGACAGGTCCAGCGGCAGAAGAGCGAACAACAAGCTCAGCGTCAGGTAGACGATCGGGAAGATCGAGAACAGCGCATAGAAGCTGATGCCACCGGTGACGATGCGGACTTCCGGCTTCGACAGGCGCATGATCGCGCCCCAGACCGGCTCGACGGCCCAGACTTTCAGCCAGTCCGGCAGGGGCAGTTTCTCAATCCATGGCCGCATGGGAATCCTGTCGCTCCGGGAAGTTTGAGCCGGGAGGGTTGGCATTTGTTTAAGCCGGTTCGGAGGGCTTGGCCATGCAACCTCTTTTCTCAGCACCCTTGCGCGGTAACGCCTCGGCGTTCCGGCGAGTTTCCTGATTGTGGGTTGGCTCAGCCCGTGTCCGGATCCGGCCACCGTTTCAGCGCTTCGAGCAGCTGCACGGTCAGCCCGACGGAGACGAGGGCGATGGCGGCGGGCATTCAGTGCGTGTTCGGGATCGGCGGCACGTGCGGCCTTGCTTCGCCTGTCGGGCTGCGCCATTTGTTGTGGCTGCAGACGAACAGAAGTTTTATGGGCATGGCATCCGCCATCACGGTCTCCCATCCCCCACCCTGATTCCACTCTCACGCGTATCGCTTTGGCGGCGGCCCTGCGTTGCGATACATAAAGCCTTCGCCGCAAACGAGACACCGCCTTGTCCTATTCCTTTCGCCTGTCCGATCACTCCCTGACCCATGGGGTGCGCCGCATTGCGCGCAGCCAGATCGAAACGGCGATTGCCGAGATTGACGATCAGACGCTTGGCCCGGTGACAACCGTCCACCAGTTGCGCAAGCGCTGCAAGAAAGTCCGCGGGCTCGTGCGCCTCGTGCGGCCGGGCTTCAAGGCGTACGGCGACGAGAATGCCGCTTTCCGGGACCTGTCGCGCAGCCTGGCGGATCTGCGCGATGCCGGCGCGTTGCTGGAAACCGTCACCGCGCTGGAGGCCCGGTTCGGCGAGGTGATCGGCGGGACTTTCTTTGCCGATGTGCGCGAGACGCTCGCCGCCGCCAGTCCGCCGTCGGATGATGCGGACGTGACAGAACGGCTGGCCGCCGCGCGGGACGCCTTCGAGGCGGCCCTCGCCCGTACCCATGACTGGAAAGTCAAAGGCGAGGCACCGGACATTCTGGGCCGCGGCGTGGCCGAGACCTACAAGCGCGCCGTGAAGACACTGAAGCAGGTTGAAGACGACGGCACGCCGGTCGCGTTCCATGAATTCCGCAAGCGGGTGAAGTACCACTGGTATCACATGCGCCTGCTGAAACATGTTTGGCCGAAAATGATCCATGCACGGATCGTCGAGGCGCGCCACCTCGCCACGTCGCTGGGGGACCTGCACGATTTTGCGGTTTTCCGGCTGACCGTATTGCCGCTGATCGAGCGCACAGATCCCAAAGTGGGCGAAGTGCTGGGCGGCCTGATCGAGGCGGAAGAGCAGCGCCTGGCACCAGATTGCCTGCACCACGGCCACCGCCTGTTCGCCGAAAAGCCCCGCCCCTTCGGTGAGAGCATCGGGGCGTACTGGACCACCTGGCAGGACACCGCCCAGACCTGATTGGCGGCTTGATTTTCGCTTGAATCCGGCGGCGTCCGGTTCTATCTCCCCCTTCTCTCGTGTTGCCGCGGCTGCTGACCCCGACAACATGAGGAAAAGACGATGTCACACCCCGCAACGCGGGCCGCACGCCGCGTGGAAGCCCGCAACCACAATGGCGACCGCAAGGTCGAGCCGACCTATCGCGGCTTCGAGCAGAAAAACTGGAAACTGATCTACCGGCGGGCGAACAAGCTTGGCCGCGCGCGCCAGATCGGCAAGATATGGCCGCACCGGGAATGGGAGACCCTGATGGCGGATGCCATGCCCATAAAAGTCCTGTTCGTCTGCAGCCACAACAAATGGCGCA